>NZ_CP150301.1:3712500-3851365 GCF_045040795.1 Oceanobacillus sp. FSL H7-0719
AAGAACCCGAGCTGCCCCAGCTAAATTATGCTTGGCAAGAACTTCCGCATTAATTGTTTCCGTATCGCTCACATCAATGACTATCGCTTTTCCTACAGTGAGATCGAGTGGCAGTTCATCAATTGTTTTTCCGGCTGTATCATAGTGGAAAGGAGCATCTAAATGTGTTCCATTATGAACACTCATCGCTATCTCTCCAATATTAACAGATCCCGTCTCTTTCTTAGTGAATGGAAGGGAATAATTAAAAGCTTTATCCCCTGGCCAATTTGCGAGCTCATTTGTTAAGGTTTGTGAAATATCAATCCAGCTTGTCATTAGGCAATCACACCCCGCTCATTCTTAAAATTTTTATATTCTTTGCTTTTCATGATTTCACTTAAAATCCTTACTGCTTCATAAACATCTTCAAATGTATTATAGAGCGCTACAGGGGCAAGGCGAATCCCATTTGGTGTGCGAAAGTCAGGAATAACATTTCTTGCTTTCAATGCTTTGCAAATACTTGCTGCTTCTGGATGCTCTAAATAAATATGTGGACCGCGTTTTTCCTTGCTTACCGGGCTGCGGTTAGTAAATGTTGCATCAGGCAGTTCGGAATCAAGCAGCTCGATAAAAAAAGCAGTCAATTGCAATGATTTTTCACGTATTTTATCAATCTTCGCTTCTTGAAATATTTCTAAGGAACCAAGCAGGGGTGCGATGCTTAATACATGTGGTGTACCGATTTGATATGCTCCTGCATCAGCAGCCGGTGTAAAAGTATGTTCCATATCAAACTGCTTCTCTTTAGCTGAACCGAACCAGCCAGCGAGCCCGGGTTCAGCACTTGAGTGTCTTTCGTTTACATATATACCTCCAACACTGCCAGGACCTCCATTTAAATGTTTATACGTACACCAGAAGGCGAAGTCAACACCAGCCTCAGATAAATGATGGGGGATTGCCCCAATTGAATGACAAAGATCAAAACCGATTAAAATATTACGTTGATGTGCTTCTTCTGTCAGATACTGCATATCTAAGAGCTGTCCACTTCTGTAAAGCACACTTGGGAGAATGATAACTGCAATATCTTCTGTCATTGCTGCAATGATATCTTCCTCTTGCAGCAGATTGCCATCTCTGCTTTTTACTTGAATGAGATGTTCGTCGGGATTTAAATTTTTTAGAGAGAGCTGGCTTTTGATTGCATAAATATCAGAAGGAAAGTTTAACTCATCAGCCAGAATTTTATTGCGTTTATCCTTCGGTTTGAAAAACGTTGCCAAAAGCTGGTGCAAATTTGTTGTTGTGGAACCGGTTGTGATGACTTCTTCTGGCTTTGCTCCAATTAAGCTGGCAGTCAAGGCTCCTAGTTGTTCAGAAAGATAAAACCATGGGTATGCTCCAGCTGTCCAGCCGTCAATACCGTAATTTTTCCAGGAATCTAATAGCGTATACAGCGACTTCTCTGCTCTTTTGGATAGCAGTCCCAATGAATTGCCGTCTAAATAAATTTGCTCACTTGAAACGTAGAATTCATCTCGAAAATGACGAAGCTCATCTTGACTATCTAACTTTTTTGCAACAGATCTGCCAGTAGACATTTCATTCACCTCTCTGAATAAATACGAATATACCTTTACTTTATAATAATTGTCTTAATTTTACACGTAATAAAGGAAAATTCAAACAGATATCGAATATAGTAAATAGAGAAGGGTGTAATCGCTTTCAGTATATATGCTGAGATTTGATCTTTTCTGTATAAAAAGGCAGTAATCTGGGGCTTAAAAGAAAGCGAGAATGATAGAGGAGGCAAGTAAAATGACAACTAAACTGAAGACGGATGTGTTGAAGAATTTTATTAATGGGGAATGGGTTGACGGAGATGCGCTTACAGCTGTTTTTAATCCTGCAACACGAGAAAAAATAACAGATGTACCGTTATCTGATGCCGAGACATTAAATAACGCAGTAAAAGCAGCAAAGGAAGCACAAAAAGACTGGGCATTGGTGCCAGCACCACAGCGAGCGGAAGTGCTTTACCGGGTTGGTTATTTGATGAAGGAACGCAAGGAAAGACTATCCGAGCTTCTGACAATGGAAAATGGCAAGGTAATTGAGGAAGCGAGAGGTGAAGTACAGGAAGGCATTGATATGGCCTTCTATATGGCTGGGGAGGGACGCCGTTTATTTGGGCAGACGACTCCAGCTGAATTAAAGGATAAATTCGCGATGAGTCAGCGGGTGCCAGTTGGCGTAGTTGGGATTATTACTCCATGGAACTTTCCGATTGCAATTGCTACCTGGAAGTCATTCCCCGCAATTGTTGCAGGAAATGCTGTTGTTTGGAAACCTGCAACAGAGACGCCAATCATGGCATATGAATTAGTGAAGATATTTGAAGAGGCAGGTTTGCCAAAAGGAATTATGAATGTGGTATTTGGAAGTGGTGGAACTGTAGGGGACTCAATGGTGCACCATGATGATATCCGGGTTATCTCTTTCACTGGCTCGAATGATACAGGAAGAAATATTGCAGCTGAATGCGGCAGACAACTGAAGAAAGTTTCTTTAGAAATGGGCGGAAAAAATGCTGTGATTGTTATGGAAGATGCAGATATCGACCTCGCAGTTGAAGGAATTCTCTGGAGTGCATTCGGAACGAGCGGGCAGCGTTGTACAGCATGCAGCCGTGTCATTGTTCATGAAAAAGTGAAAGATGCTCTGGAGGAAAAGTTACTTGAGTCCATGAAACACCTCACTATCGGAAATGGACTGAAGGATGGAATCAAGGTTGGACCAATTATAAATCAGGCGGGCCTTGATAAAATTAAGCGCTACATTGAAATTGGAAAAGAAGAAGGGGCAAAACTGCTAGCAGGCGGTGAAGAGCTTACAGGAAATGATTATAATGATGGCTATTATTTTGCACCGACATTATTTACAGATGCGGCAAGTAATATGCGAATTGCCCAAGAAGAGATTTTCGGACCAGTTGTATCTTTAATACCAGTACAAAGCTTTGAAGAGGCAATCGAAGTGAATAATAGTGTAACTTACGGGCTGTCCAGTTCTATCTTTACAAATGATGTGAATCGTGTGTTCCAAGCGCAGCGCGATTTAGATACAGGGATTGTTTATGTGAATGCAGGGACAACAGGAGCTGAAATTCACCTGCCATTTGGCGGAACGAAGGGCACAGGCAATGGCCATCGTGATTCAGGTGTGCAGGCTTTAGATGTATTTACCGAGTGGAAAGCAGTTTACGTGGACTATAGCGGTAAGCTGCAACGAGCCCAGATTGATGTGGAATAGTCACATATACTATTAGCAATCAAGCATGTAAGGAGTGAGCGAGATGAGAATTGGTGTTTTAGGTGCTGGTTTGATGGGGAAGGAAGCTGTGAGGGATTTAGTATTTAGCTCAGATGTAGAGAAAATAGGGCTTGCTGATATTGATTTTTCGAGAGCAGAGCAGGTCTGTAATCAACTGGCTTCAACAAAACTGACGGCATATCAAGTAAACGCAGCAGACAAGGAAGAACTTGCAAATTATATGCGTCAATTTGATGTCATCATTAATGCATTATTTTATTCTTTCAATGAAGTTGTAGCAAAGACAGCAATCGAAGTTGGAGTCAGCTCAATCGATTTAGGCGGACATATTGGACATATGACAGATAAGGTGCTCGCTTTTAAAACGGAAGCAGAAGCAGCAGGTGTAACAATTATTCCTGATTTAGGGGTTGCGCCTGGAATGATTAATATACTGGCTGGATATGGTGCAAAAAAGCTTGATAAAACAGAAGAAATCAAGCTTTATGTTGGTGGCATCCCGGTTCGTCCTGAACCGCCATTGGAGTATAATCATGTGTTCTCGATGGAAGGTGTGTTTGATCATTATACAGACCCATCCTTGATTATCAGGCAAGGGATAAAACAGGAAATTCCTTCGTTATCGGAAATCGAGCGCATCTACTTTGCTAACTTTGGTCCGCTTGAAGCGTTTCATACGTCAGGTGGTACATCCACACTGTCACAGACTTATCCGGATTTGAAAACACTGGAATATAAAACAATACGTTATCCTGGCCATGCAGAAAAATTTAAGCTGCTTGTGGACCTGAATTTGACTCGTACAGATTATGAGGTGGAAATTGCCGGTCAGAAAATTAATCCACGGCAGGTTCTCTTGAAGGCGCTTGACCCAGTCGTTGAATTAGGAGACAGGCAGGATGCTGTCCTTCTCCGGGTTATCGTTTCAGGACTCAAGGATGGCAAGAAGCAGACGTATCAATATGAAATGACTACTTATAAAGATTTGCAAACAAATGTGACTGCAATGGCAAGGGCAACTGCTAATACAATATCGGTTGTGTCACAAATGATTGCAGATGGAACGATTGATACGTATGGCGTACATCCTCCAGAAAGTATTGTCCCAGGAGAAATTTACATCAAAGAAATGGCAAAGAGGAATGTAATTATTGAGGAATTAATTCTAAGTTCCGTGAATGAGAAAAAAGAAGTAAGCAGCTAATCTAGGTTTCTGGTCCTTTTGTAGTATGAAGGAAATAAACAAGTTTAGGGGCATTACAGCTGAGGTAATGTCCCTAAGTACTTTTGTTTATATAGTATAAACAGGTTTCAAATTAGAAAGCTGTTTGATTTCTGTGCTCTGTTTTTAGACTTATTTTGCAGCCTTCTGCAGTTTTGTAATAATCTTTAATGAGCGTCCTGTACCAATAGCTACTGCTTCTTGCGGGTTTGTTGACATATGGACAGGTACACTTAATTCACTTGCAAGCCATTCCTGCATGCCCTGAAGTAATGAGCCGCCACCGGTCAGTACGATACCATGATCAACAATATCTCCACTCAGTTCAGGTGGACAGGTTTCTAACGTAGCTTTAACTGCATCGAGTATTTTTAGCAGCGGTTCCTTGATTGCTTCATGAATTTCTGTCGATGTAATATCAATTGTTTTCGGCAGACCGGTAACCATGTCACGACCACGAATTGCCATTGTTTCTTCCTTATGATTTGGATGGGCATAGCCAATTTCCATTTTTATATTTTCTGCAGTTCTCTCCCCAATTAAGATATTGTAGGTTTTACGGATATGATGGATAATTTCTTCGTCCAGCTTGTCACCGCCGACCCGTACAGAATTTGAGGAAACAACCCCGCCAAATGAAATAATACCTACTTCAGATGTTCCGCCGCCAATATCAACAATTACGCTCGCTAATGGCTCGTCAACAGGTAAATCTGCTCCTATTGCTGCAGCTACAGGTTCCTCAATTAAATGAACTGTTTTCGCTCCAAAGCTTGTAACTGCATTATGAATTGCACGTCGTTCAACAGCGGTGCTTCCAGAAGGTGTACAAACAACAACAGTTGGTTTGCGCATGGAAGCCCCGATTGTTTTGCTGACTTTCTTCAATAGTACTTTCAGCATTTGTGCTGTTACATCATAATCCGCAATTACGCCATCTCTCAATGGACGGATTGGAATAATATTTTGTGGTGTTTTACCAATCATTTCTTTTGCCTCTGCACCAACAGCGACAACTTCTTTTGTATTTACATTAATTGCAACAACCGAAGGCTCATTTAATACGACACCTTTTGTCTTTGAATAAATAAGAATATTTGCTGTTCCTAAATCTATACCAATTTCTGCATTTGAAAACATTTTTAGTTCCTCCAATGATGTAGTTATTCGTTATTATAAATTTTTTATTGTACGGAATTATCTATGGGATATACATGTAACATCCTGTATCTTTATCAGTTGTCTCATTAAAATGTCGATTATATAATTGAGATCATTGATAAATGAAAAGGATTACTATTCATCAATGATAATTCGACAAAGTATTTTACCTCTCTTAAACGTAATCCAAAAGCAGGGGTGAAAGCAAGTAACATTTCAATTACATTTTTGCAAGTTTTGTAATAAAACGGCGAATTTAAAAGGTTGTCAAGGGTTATTTGCTAGTAAAAGCTTCCAATAAAAGGACTTCATTTCCTATTGGCGAATTTTATTCCAAGTGCAACCTTCTTGAAGTATAAGGTTTCTCAAAATAGATTCAAAGATTCCGAGTGGAAAAATAATGTTGGAAAACTCTCCCGTAAATATTACAAAAAATCCATGGTAAGCTAATTTTGCAACACAGAAAAACCAACAAGGAGAGGTGTACAACAATGTTTCAAAAGTTAATCGTTATTTCTGCGTCAACAATCGCACTGACATTTGGAGGTGCATTTTCATCCGCTGCTGATATGAACTCATTTGATATAAAGCAGCTGTCATATAAAGTACTTCAATCTATTAATGGAGAGTCTGCGAATTTATCTGAATCTGACACTGCTGATCTATTAAAAAAAGCAATCGCACAGCTGCAAGGTAAATTACTAGTAGACGTTGACAATAAGCAATCTGCTGACAAGGCAGAAGCAGAAAAAACAGAGAAGCCAGCACAGAAAGAAGAAACAGCTGATAAACAGCAGGAAGCTTCTGCAGAAAAAGAAGAAGCAGTTCAAAAGCCACAGGAACCAAAACAAGAAGATAAAGCTCCTGTACAAAAAGAAGAAGCTGAAGCACAGCCAGAACAACCAGCTGAACAGCCTAAAGCAGAGGAAAAACCACAAGCAGTGGAACGTCCAAATGCTGGTGAACAGCCTAAAGCAGAGGAGCAGCCAAAACAAGAGCAAGCTCAATCAAGTGCTTTAAGCCAGTTTGAATTACAAGTGGTAGAACTTACAAACCAAGAACGTGCAAAGAATGGATTACAACCATTAAAGGTTGATAATAAATTAAGTGAAGTTGCTCGTGAGAAATCTCGCGACATGGCATCAAATGGCTACTTTGACCACAACAGCCCATCTTACGGATCTCCATTCGATATGATGAAGAGCTTTGGTATCAGCTACCGTACTGCAGGTGAGAATATTGCTCAAGGTCAAAAAACACCACAGGAAGTGGTAAATGCTTGGATGAACAGCCCAGGTCACCGTGCTAATATTTTAAATGGTGAATTTACACATATTGGTGTAGGGTATGTTGAACAAGGAAATCATTGGACACAACAGTTTATTGGAAAATAAGCAGAATATATTTAGGAGACTAACGCAGGTTAGTCTCCTATTTTTGCTTTTAAGGGCAGAACCCTGCTACAATGATGGTAAAATATTGTCTATTCAATGTGCGAAACGATATATTTCGTTTTTTTTTGGCAGATAGGAAAGTGTAATGCTTTGCTATCTGCCTTCATTGTCTGAAATAATCGACAAATTATGGTCATGAGGTGATTCAAGTGGTTCAAGGTTCTACTAACTGGAATACAGAACTTACGCAGGAATGGCTGCAAAACTATGTTGATGATTGGGTTACATTTTATAGAAAGCATACTGCTGATGGCGAATTAGCCTCTTACATACCAGAATTAGAAAAGGCCGATGCGGGTTCACTGGGAATTACAATCATTGGAAATAATGGAATGACAATTCGTTCAGGTGATGTTGAAACGCCTTTTACCATCCAGAGTATTTCCAAAGTATTTTCTTTCATTGTTGCTTGTATGGAGCGCGGTGTTTCCTATGTTTTAAGTCGTGTTGATGTGGAGCCTACAGGTGAAGCTTTTAATTCCATTATGCATTTAGAGATGAAACAAATCGAAAAGCCGTTCAATCCAATGGTAAATGCAGGTGCAATTACAGTTACTTCACTGTTAAAGGGGAGAACTTCTGATGAAAAACTGAGAGGAATTCTTGATCTGCTGGAAAGAATTCTTGGATACCGGCCGACAATTGATGTGGATATCTATGAATCAGAACGGGATTCATCTTTAAGAAACCGCGCAATTGGCTATTTTTTGCTTGAGACAGGCGTTTTAGAATCGGATTTAAATATTACATTAGAAACCTACTTTAAACAATGCTCGATTAATATAACAGTTGATGACCTGGCAAGGCTCGGAATGGTGCTTGCAAATGATGGTATGGACAAGCTGACTGGTGAGGAGATTATTCCCCGTCAGATTGCAAGGCTGGCCAAAGTGTTGATGCTTACTTGCGGCATGTATGATGCATCAGGAAAATTCGCTGCTTATGTAGGTATTCCGGCAAAAAGTGGTGTGTCCGGTGGAATTATGGCGTCCACTCCACCACGTGTGAGAGAAGAGATTCTGCCTTTTATGGATGGATGTGGTGTTGGTGTGTATGGTCCATCACTAGATGCACAAGGAAATAGTATAGCCGGCATTCGTTTATTGCGGCATATTGCGAGCCATTGGGATTTTAGTATCTTTTAGGGGGCTTCTGGATTATGTGCGGAAGGTATACATTACTCGGAGATCAGTTAGATATTTTAAACGAATTTGATTTGGACGAGCCAATTGCCGACTACCATGAGAGCTATAATGTCGCTCCAGGACAAAATGTACTGGCAATTATTCATGATGGCAAGAAAAAACGTGCAGGCTATTTGCGCTGGGGCTTGGTGCCATCTTGGGCGAAAGATCCTAAAATCGGCTATAAGATGATTAATGCCCGAAGCGAGAGTGCTCACGAGAAGCCCAGCTTTAAACAGCTTATGGCGCAAAAGCGCTGTTTAATTATTGCAGACAGCTTTTATGAATGGAAGAAAACTGGCGATGTCAAAGTACCTAAACGTATTCAAGTGAAGGGAAGAGACTATTTTGCTTTTGCCGGACTCTGGGATAAATGGGTGCAAGAGGATAAAGTTTTATTTACTTGCACTATCCTTACAAAAGAGTCCCAAGGTTTTATGAAGGATATTCATCACCGGACGCCTATTATCCTGTCTAAAGAAACAGAGGATACATGGATTGTCCCAGATAAATTAAAACCCTTGGATGCAAAACAGCTGTTGGACAATGCAGAGGAGCCGCAGCTAAAGGCTTATACAGTATCTGACCATGTAAATACAGCGAAAAATAATGATGCAACGTGTATTGCACCAATTGTATAAAAGACTTCAAAGTATATGCATGTTGGTTGATACGCTTATTTTATCGTCTGCATATCACATTCCCAGTAATATTCTAACAAATGCTCTTAATAGTATTAAACATAATCAGAACACTGAATAAGCACTTCAGAACAGCCCGGCCACACAGAAATCTGTCCGTGTTTGGTCAATTTTAATAAGCCTATTGCTAATTAACATGAAACTCTATACTGTAGATAATAAAGCGCTTTCTAAGTGGGAGGGAAAGTATGGAGTATGTGATGGGGATTGACGGTGGAGGAACAAAAACACACGTGATTGTTGCGGATAGGAGAGGGAATATTGTTGTCGAAGCGACAGCGGGAGCGACAAACCCGAATGCCGTGGGTGCTAAGGAACTAGAACGAGAGTTTCAAGGTTTATTCCTGACTTTGAAAAAACAGAATTCAGCTGCCCTGAAAGATACAGCCGCCGTATTCGCAGGGATGTCTGGAGCGGGAAGTATAGGAAATAAAACCAAATTACACAAGCTTTTGCAGGAACTCCTCCCGGGGGATACTGCTGTTCAAGTTGAGATGGATACTGTAAATGCACTTTACTCCGGTACTTACGGTTCTCCAGGCATCGTCCAGATTGCCGGAACAGGTTCGATTACATATGGTGTAAATGCAGAGAGAGCTGAGATGCGTGTTGGCGGCTGGGGTTACTTATTTGGGGATGAAGGCAGCGGATATGCAATAGGGAGACAAGGGCTTGCTGCAGCTTTAAAATATTTTGATGGAAGAGGAGCAGAAACACGATTGCTTGAGTTGATATGCAAGCATTTTTCTGTTAATCACCCTCAAAAGCTTATCACAAAAGTATATGCTGCCACTTCACCAAAAAGTGAGATTTCACCTCTTTCAAAAATTGTATTTCAAGCATATAAAGAAGGGGATATTGTTGCAACCAATATTTTGTTAGGGTCAGCGCAGGAACTAGCTCATAATATCAGGACAGTTTATACAAAGCTGTTCAAAAAAAATAAGGAAACAGCGGTTGTATTATGTGGCGGTGTTTTCAATGAAAAAGATATCATTCCTGAAATGGTGAAAAATGAACTGTCCGGCATTCAAGGCATCCGGCTTATATTACCAGATATTCCCCCTGTGATGGGTTCTGTTATTGGAGCATACCAAATGAAACGGATAAACATAAACGCTGCTATTATTAATAATTTAAGAGGGTGAAGAAATGACACATGTGAAGGGTGGATTAATTATTCTTAAGGAGATGGTGAATAGTCTGCCGCCATCAGAGAAAAAGATTGCTGAATTTATACTGGAAAATCCAGAGGAAGCAATTCTAATGACTGCATTAACACTTGGGGAAAGGAGTCAAACAAGCAGTGCTGCAGTGATTCGTTTAAGTAAATCGCTTGGATTTAAAGGGTTTCAGGAGCTGAAAATTCGTGTAGCCAGTGACTTGCAGGATCAGTCGGTAAATGAATATCGTGACATCGAGCCGAATGAAAAGTTCCGGAACATTATTGATAAAGTAACCTCTAATACAATCCAAACTTTAAAAGAGACAGTAGATATTTTGAGTGAAAAAAAACTGCAGAAAGCTGTAAAGGTATTGTCCGAATCTAAAACAATTATTTTTGTTGGATTTGGTGCCTCATACATTGCGGCTAAAGATGCAGAACAGAAGTTTTTGCGAATTGATAAAAATGTCTATTCTTTTTCCGATGTGCATATTGCAGCAACGTCTATTGCGAATAGAGGACCTGAAGATGTGGTTGTTGGTATTTCATTTTCAGGAAATACAACGGATGTTGCGAAACTGCTTGAGCTTGCCCAGCAGAAAAATGTAAAAACAATCAGCATTACAAAGTATGGAAGCTCAAAGGTCAGCGAATACTCTGATATCCAGCTGCACACCTCCGCAACAAAAGAAGCAACCTTCCGCAGTGGAGCAACTTCCTCACGAATTGCCCAGCTGCATATGATTGATATATTATTCATGTGTCTGGCCTCAATGGAATATGAAAATACGATTAAGCATCTGGATGAAACGAGAGAAGCCGTATCATTTTTAAAAGATAATTATTAATATGGAACGGCATCATGTACTTTTTTATTCGTGTTGAAATATTATTACTAATATATAAAATAATATTGACATAATAATTCAATCATTCTATAATAAAGACAATTTCAACAAAGGTTCTTCAAACATAGAATGAAAGCGCTTTAAAATAATGATTAATTATATTATACAGATAAGGGGCGCGAGGAATGGACTTATTTCGGCTGACAACTGAGAAGAGAAATCGGAATAGTATGACACTTGATAAGATGTCTACATTGGAAATGCTGCAAACGATTAACGAGGAAGATAAAAAGGTTGCTTTTGCAGTAGAAAAAGTGCTGCCTCAGATTGAAATTGCAGCAGAAAACATTTTTAGAAGACTTTCAGATGGCGGCAGGCTTATTTATGTAGGAGCTGGAACAAGCGGGCGTGTCGGGGTAATGGATGCTTCTGAATGTCCTCCAACATTTATGACGGAACGGGAAACAGTGCAGACAGTAATGGCTGGCGGGATGGATGCCTTCTTTAACGCTGTTGAAGGTTCTGAAGATAATGAAGAACAGGGGAAAAACGATTTGCAGGCGAGGAATATTAGTGAAAGGGACACTGTAATTGGTATTACAGCTAGCGGAAGAACACCATATCCATTAGGTGCATTAAAATATGCCAAGAAATTAGGAGCATATACAATTTCGCTTACATGCAATCAAGATTCGGAGATAAGCAGACAGGCAGATTGTAAGATTGAAGTCATTGCAGGCCCGGAAATATTGACCGGGTCGACGCGTATGAAAGCTGCCACCTCGCATAAAATGATATTAAATATGATCAGTACTGTGACGATGGTAAAGCTTGGCAAGGTCTATGAAAATCTCATGGTCGATGTCCATGCAAGCAATTACAAATTAAGAGAACGGGCGAAATGGATTGTTAGGGAAATAACTGATGTTTCATATGAAAGAGCAGAAGAAGTTTTAAGACAAACAGGTTATAAAGTGAAGCCTGCCATTGTCATGCTGGAAACAGGAGCTACTTATGAAGAAGCTGAGCAGGCTATCAAGCATGCAAATGGGTATATCAGAGAGGCTATTGGTTCTTTTTCATAAAAACATGGGTAATTCCATCAACAATGTACTAATAAAGTGTTGATGCGTTTCATATATTTTTTCATTAGCAAAGGGGGCAAAAAAGTTGAAGAAGTTATTGGATACCAAAGCAATGCTGTTATTTGCTGCGATGTTCATGCTGGCGTTTACTGTAGCTTGTTCTTCTGATGATGGAGAAGCAAATGACACATCAGATACAGGTTCAAGTGATGGGGAAGAAAAAAGTGGAGATGGAGAAATTGCTGGTGACCTTGAAATCCAGTACTTCGTGGGAGGGTATGGAGATTCTTGGTGGAAAGAAGCGATTGGGGATTTTCAAGAGCAATATCCTGACGTAAATATTATTGAACATGCTGGACCGAATATTAACGAGGAAATGCGTTCCCGATGGGTGTCGAATGATCCGCCTGATGTCGTTTATATTGATGGAGCAGGTTCAAGTGAAACGCAGATGGTTGAAGATGGACAGCTGATGAATTTAACCGAATGGCTGCAGAATATTGAGTTGGAAAATGGAGATAAGTTAGCAGAAAGTTTTATCGTTGATCCTGCGACTTATGATGGTGAAATTTACAGCTTGCCACTGGTTTTCGATACATGGGGAACGTGGTATGACCGAGCGTGGTTTGAAAAAGAAGGGTTTGAAGTGCCAACAGATTTTGACAGCTTCATGAAATCAATGGAAGAAATTAAAAATAAAGCAGGAATTAACCCGCTTGTAACGTCCGGTCAGCATCCTTACTATTTCCTTCGCGGCATGCTTTATCCAGCGTTTGGAGCTGCTGGCGGGGATGAACTATTGAGTGATCTTATAACTGGTGCTGAAGGTGCATGGACAAGTGATGTCGTTTTAGAAACAATGAAAAAAGTAGAAACCATGGCAGCGGAGGGCATGTTTGACACCGGTTTAGGAGCATTAAACCATACACAGTCGCAGATGAATTTTCTGCTTCATGACAATGCTTTTGTCCCGGTAGGTTTCTGGCTTCCAAATGAAATGGCAAATGATATTCCAGATGGCCTTGAATTTGGTTTTATACCATCACCAATGCAGGATGCTGGAGAGCCTTATGCAATTGTACCTGATTTAAGACCACTAGCGATTGCTGAAAATGCAGAAAATCCGGAAGCTGCGAAGGCCTTTGTAGAATTTGTATTTACAAGAGATTACGCAATGTCATTCTCTGAGCATACTGGTGCAATCATGAATCTTACAGAAGTTGATCTTTCACAGAGTGATAAAGTGCCAGTTTATCTGACAGAAGCAAATGCAATGATTAACGATCCTGAACAAGTGCAGATTTATCATAAGCCACATCCAATGAGTGCAGATTTGGAAACACCAATTGGAAATGCACTAATGTCCTTGATGCTTGGCAATATGACTGCAGAGGAATTTGCAGAAGCGGCAGAAAAAGCAGCTGCTGCGTATCGCAATTAACAAGCCGGTATGGAATATAGGGAAGACCCTATATTCCATACTACTATTTACTAGAAAGAGAGTGATAACATGGTACAGTCCAAGAAACAAAAATATACTTTTCTGGCATTTTGTTTAGTTCCCACTTTTATTATGTTTGCCATTTTTACGCTATATCCTTTGTTCAGCGGCTTGTACTACTCCTTTTTCGACTGGTCAGGCTCCTCACATGTCAAGGAATTTATAGGATTTGATAACTACATAAAATTATTTAATGACGCAATTATCCCCAATACAATCATTCACGATTATTTCCTCGTAGTGACAAAGGTGATCGGGATTATGGTTATCGCATTATTTATTGCAGTTGCTTTGACCCAGCTTAAAATCAAAGAAGCCCCATTTTACCGGATTGTTTTTTTCTTTCCAAATATCATGTCGGTGGTCGTAATCGGGATACTTTGGACATTTATTTACAATCCAAGCATGGGTCTTGTGAATTCAGGCCTGGAATTTCTTGGACTCGAATCATGGGCAAGACCGTGGCTTGGAAGTGAAACATGGGCATTGCCGAGTCTGGTGCTTCCATCTATCTGGGCTGGGATTGGGTTATTTATGCTGATGTTAATGGGAGGAATCAGCAATATTTCAAAAAGTTACTATGAAGCAGCCGAAATGGATGGGGCAAATGAATGGCAGCAATTCTGGAAAGTGACATTGCCGCTTATTTGGCCGCAAATAAAAATTTCTATACTTTATATTGTGATTACAACATTAAATGGGTCGTTTATCATTGTACAGGTGATGACGGGCGGGGGCCCGAATAATTCCACACATGTGATGGGTTCTTATCTATATCAGCAAGCGTTTGTCCAGCATAATTTTGGCTATGGAGCAACTATTGGTGTGATGATTCTAATTCTTTCATTAGTTACTGTACTCATACTGCAATTCTTGATGCGAAGAGAAAAAGTAGAATACTAGTGTAACTGTCGGTGGAGATGCACCTGAATCCAGTATCACAATATGGAGGTGGAATGAATATGAAAAAAAGTGTTGGACAAATTTTAGGAAGAACAGGAATCCGCATTCCCTTAATTTTATGGACGGTTGCTGTTTTATACCCGATATTCTGGATGTTCTTAGGCTCCTTTAAATCAAATGCTGAAATTTATAGGAATCCATGGGGCTTGCCTGAAACATTGAATTGGCAAAACTTCACTCAAGCATGGACAAATTATAATATTGATGCGAGTGTGTTTAACAGTTTAATTGTAACAGTCGCAGGTGCGCTTTTGACCTTAGTGCTTGCAATCCCGACTGCATATGCAATTGAAAGGATTAATTTTCGCGGCAGTAAATTTCTCTTTACATTATATGTATCAGCAATGATGATTCCAATGGTACTGGGCTGGATACCATTATTTTTTCTTTTAAGTGAAATGAATCTATTAGATAATATTTATGGATTGGCAATTGTTTATGCGGTAAGTCAGCTGCCGTTTACCATATTTGTGCTGACAAGCTTCATGAGCACGATTCCGAAGTCATTAGAGGAAGCGGCTGCAATTGATGGATTGTCTCCTTATCGGATTTTATGGAAAATCATTACACCGTTAAGCATGTCGGGAATTATTACAGTGACAATTATGAACGCAATCCAGTTCTGGAATGAATACTTTATGGCACTGATTTTTCTTCAGACTGAAGGCAATTATACATTGGCGCTTGCGATTGACTATATCAGCAGTGAAGCGCAGTACACTAATGCCTGGGGAACGTTGTTTGCCAGTCTTGTCATCGCTATCATTCCGGTTATCGTGCTTTACGCTATTTTCCAAAAGCGGATTGCTAAAGGAATGACAGAAGGAGCGATTAAGGGATAGATCCATAGACTGGTTTATAGAGTTTTAAATTACTGAGCTCCCCTGCTTTTTGGCAGGGGTTTTCTTTTTTATCTGACAGATTTCTTGTGAAACTTATTTGTTTGTTCGTATTGGAGAATAAGAGTTTAGGGGAAGGGAGTGCAGAAATGAGAAAGTACATTGCTTTTGCAATAAGTTTTATTGTTTTGTTTACTGTTTTCCAGTATTTATCCGGGTTTGTTCTTACTATAATGTATAATCCAGAGACAAATCATGCTTGGATGATGAGTGGGTCTATAGCGCAAGAAACGATTATTAAAAGCAGTTCATCTCCATTTATGTTAACACTGTCTCTTTCCCTGCTTGCCGCTTCGATTTCCTATTTTGTACCGAAGAAGCTGATGAATAAAAGGGATAAAAAATGATTAAACAGTTTGCCTTCTGTCATAGTCGAAATATAGTGCATTAGTTTAACTTTTTTATTTAGGGTACAGTTTGTGCGGGAGGTGGAAGGCGTTATCAATGACAGTTTGAGCTGGACCCTGATTTGTTTGACCGGGGGATCTACTCAAGGACAGCTTTTCTGTATTGCCGTTTATTCTGTCCAATAGGCGCATTCTTAAGAACAGTTTTTCTGGAATATGGTTTATTCTGTCTAATAGATGCTTTCTCAAGGACAGCTTTTCCGGATTGCAGTCAAGTCCATATTATTGTGTAAAAGTTAATACAACATTTTCAACCATCTTATAAAGCATAATGTACAGCGAGGGCTTAGCTGCTTGCCATTGATTCGGGTTATAAGTTCATGGTATTTGTTGGCGGGGCCCCGCCAACAAATACCATAAGTCATTTTCTTGCGTTCTATTCGACTTCATCAAATCCCTTGAAGTATTGCTTTTTTTCCCAGTCTTCGTCTATATCCATAAGTACTGAACCAATTGTCCGAATAGCTGACTGGTCATTTGGAAATATTGAGATCACTCTTTCTCTCCTTCGGATTTCCCGATTAACCCGTTCTAGCATATTGGTCGTTCTTAAGTGTTTATGGTATTTGGCTTTTTGAGAATGGAATTGCATAGCATCTTCGAAACCTATATCTAGTTTTTCAATGACTTTTTGAAGGCTCTTCGTATCTTGGTAATTATTAATAAATTTATCTTTTAGTTCACGTGCATGTGTTAATCTGGAAGTTCTAAAAATAGCTTTTAAATCTTCACGTGCTTCAATCAACTTCTTTTTTGGCATGGTGTCTGTCATATTACGAAGATAGTGTACAACACATCTTTGCCAAGAAGTACCCAAAAAAGATTCTTCAATGGCTCTTACTAACCCAGCATGTGCATCCGAAATTATCATTTTAGGTGATTGGATTCCGCGTGACTTTAAGTGTTCAAAAAACTTAGACCAAGCTTCAGTAGATTCTTTATAATCGATTTGGATTCCAATGATTTCTCTATATCCTTTTTCGTTTACTCCACAAGCAATATATACTGCTTTAGAAACAACTTTATTGTCCTCACGAACCTTAATATACATGGCGTCCACATAAATATATGAAAAGTAGTAAGCGTTTAATGGACGGTTTTTCCATTCGTTAACTATTGGGTCAAGTGATTTGGTTATTTCAGAAACAAAAGATTTGGATACTTTTTTTCCGCATAATTCTTCTACGATTTTAGATACCTTCCTAGTTGAGACGCCATTAATAACCATCTCCATCATCGATAAAACTAATGCTTGATCGTAACGCTCGTATCTTTTAAAAGCACTTGGTGAAAATGCGCCATCCCTGGTTCGAGGGACATTTAGTTTAAGCGAGCCGGCACCTGTGACAAGTTGCCGTTCATAATAACCGTTTCTATATCCTTTGCGGTCATTAGTTCGTTCATGGGAAAGAGCATTGATATATTCATCCCGTTCTTTTTCCATCAAAGAATTCAAAATAAGAGTAAGAGAAGCTTTAACAGGTGATTCAAGTGAACTATTTTCTACTTTCGCTTTAAGTTCTTCTAAATCTATTGTAATATTAAGTTGGGTCATCATCATGTCCTCCGTTTCGTTTTCTTGGTCGAAAACATTGTATCACGGGTCATGATGATGACCTATTCTTTTACACAATTATATGGACTTAATCCGGATTGCGGTTTATTTTGTCTAATAGAGACATCCCCGAGGACAGTTTCTACCTGAACCGATACCAATCTTCTTGTCTGAGAGAGTCCCTTTCAACGACGTTTTTCCGAATTTCTAATTTGTTCGGAATGAATGTCAGAACGAGTGATGGATTAAAACTGTATTATGAAAGCGGTGAAGGCTTTATTAACCGAGAAAGTAATCCAACCTGTATTGGTAATTGCAGGTAAATATGATCATGCTGTAGGTCCAGAACACCATCGAAAATTTAAATTTCAAAAACAGCATGTGTATTTAATAAATGGAAGGCATCACCCTTATATAGAAAATCAATTAGAGTTCAAAAATGCAGTTTTAGACTTTATTTCATTGTAAATGAAAGGCTTGAGTTTCTGACGTAGGCGTTTTTGGTTTGCATAAATATAGGCAGATGGATGACTGTATAATTGAATTCACGGGGGTCTGCTTTCACTATTAAAAATTCAGCTGTAATGGTAAATTATAATTAATGGGCAATGTACGGTATATAAGCAATTATAAAAACCAGTTCATTAAATGCAGTAAGAGCAGGACTAGGAGTGGAGTAATGAGGGAAATTTCAATATTAATTGCGGATGATGAGAAGGAAATAGCTGATTTAATTGCCATCCATTTAAAAAAAGAAGGTTACATCGTAATGAAAGCTTCTGATGGCGAAGAAGCAGTTCAAATCGCTGAAAATCATCCAATTGATTTAGTTATCTTGGATATTATGATGCCGAGAATGGATGGGTATGAAGTAACGCGCCAACTTCGGGAAAACTATAATATGCCAATCATCTTTCTGAGTGCAAAAACATCTGATTTTGATAAAGTTCAAGGCCTGGTGATTGGTGCGGATGACTATATGACGAAGCCATTTGTTCCAATAGAGTTAGTTGCTCGGGTTAATGCCCAGCTGAGACGATTTATTAAACTGAATCAGCAAAAAGCAACAAATGAGGCTAAGGGCGATATGATGTTCGGCGGCTTAACTATTTCTCCAGAGCATCACTCCGTTACTTTATATGGTGAACAAATTGAGTTGACACCAAAGGAATTTAATATTTTATATTTATTAGCCAGTCATCCGAAGAAAGTTTTTAGTACCGAAAATATCTTCCAGCAGGTTTGGGGTGAAGCATATTTTGCAAGCGGCAATACTGTTATGGTTCATATACGCACATTGCGAAAAAAACTGGAAAAGGATAAGCAGAAAGACAAATGGATTAAAACTGTATGGGGAGTAGGGTATACATTCAATGGTTAAAATAATGCACAGTTTTCGTTCAAAGATGGTTATGCTTTTTGGAATAAGTATGATTCTATCGGTGATTTTCACCTATCTTAGCTTCAAAATTTTACAATATTACTACCATACATCTGTTAATTATGAGGATCCATTAGTTCAGATTCGGCAATTAATCAAGGAGATTGGGGATTTTCAAGTCTTTTTTGTCTTATTTATTCTATTATCTTTCCTTATATTCATTTTCCTTACAAAGCGATATTCCACTTACTTTAAAGAGATATCTCAGGGGATAAATTATCTTGCTAGGGGAACTTTTGATTACCAAGTGGAAATTCGTTCAAATGATGAGTTTGGGAAAATCGCTCAGGATATTAACCTTGCAGGTGAAAAATTAGAGGAAGCAATTCAAAGAGGGGATTTCTCTGAAAGCAGTAAGGATCAATTGGTTGTAAACTTGGCGCATGATTTGCGTACACCGCTGACATCGGTATTAGGCTATTTGGATTTGCTGCTAAAGGATGAGAATTTGACGAAAGAACAGGTTAGAGATTACTTGATGATTGCCATTTCTAAGTCGCAGCGTCTGGAAAAACTGATTGATGAATTATTTGAAATGACTCGCATGAATTATGGCTTATTGCCGGTTGAAAATAAAGCGATTGATTTAACTGAATTGCTTCACCAGTTGACGGAAGAGCTATACCCGTTATTTGAGAAGGCGAAGCTTCAGTCAAGAGTTAAGATAGATACACAATTACCCATTGTTGGTGATGGCGATTTACTCGCACGTGTATTTGAAAATTTATTGACGAATGCGATTCGTTATGGGGATGATGGTCAATTTGTTGATGTCAAAGGGTTTATAAAAAATGATGAAGTTGTTGTTCAGGTTACTAATTATGGAGACAGTATTCCTGAAAGCGAGCTGCCGCATCTGTTTGATATGTTTTATACGAGTGATAAAGCAAGAACATATCGTGAGGATAGCACAGGTCTCGGATTGTTTATTGCAAAAAATATTGTGGAGCAGCATAATGGAGCGATTGTTGCAGAAAGCAGTGTACTCCAAACGGTTTTTGAAGTGCGGCTGCCTGTCCATGGCATTAATGATAAATAAGGATTTAAGAAAAATTTAAGATTTACTCTGCTTAAATTTTAAGGTTTTCCTTCTATTATTTTTATGTAATGTTGTTGTTAAGGAGGAATTGAAAATGAAAAAGCAGGGTTTAATTTTAATTGTATTACTTGGCATTGCTTTCTTCGCAATAAGGCCATTTATTATATCTGAGATAGATATAAAGGAAACGGGAATTTCGTTAGATGCTAAAGACACTGAGGAAACAAAGACTCTCGAAGTTTCAGTGGAAGAAATTCGGAAAGGTAATTTGCTTTTAATTAATCATGAGCATGCCGTTCTTGAATCCAGTATTACAACTGATGTGGTTCATTTACAAATGGAAGATGAATTAACAGAAGGATATCATTTATTAGATGATGAGATTTATTTATCCGAAGAGATTGCCCATAAGTTCTCTGAAATGATTGCTGCAGCAGGGAAAGATGGTTTAAACGGATTTACTGTGAATAGCGGTTATCGCGGTTTTGGTGTACAGAGTGAACTTTATGAAGGGATGGGAGCTGGGCGTGCAATGCCAGCGGGCCATAGTGAACATCACTTAGGACTTGCTCTGGATGTTGGCTCCCAAGAGATGAAGATGGCTGAGGCGCCAGAAGGAAAATGGATTGAGAAGAATGCTTGGGAATATGGTTTTATTTTACGCTATCCGTTACATAAAACAGAAATAACAGGGATTCAATATGAACCATGGCATATACGCTATGTCGGCTTGCCCCACAGTGCAATCATGCAGGAAAAGGATTTTGTTCTGGAAGAATATCTGGATTATCTAAAGGAAGAAAAAAGAATTAAAGTGACGATTAATCAAAAAAAGTATACCATCACATATTATCCATTAACCCAAACTAAGTTGATTGAAGTGCCAAGAAATATGGATTATGATATCTCAGGAAATAATATGGATGGGATTATTATGACGGTTTATGAGTGAGTCGACAAAGGAATGTATATGATTTCATTATGGAAAGCTGAAACAATAACAGTCTTTATTCGTAGTAGTAATATACAAAGATCATTATATTACTTATTGTGATTGATTTAAAATAGAAAACAGGGATAGGCTGGTGATATTGTGGAGAATAGAAAGATATTTAATATAATCGGCTGGTTACTGCTTCTTGGGGTGACTGTATTATGGTTTTCTTATGGTTATCTGGATATCTATCTGTTTGTTATTCCAGCTGCCGCTCTTTGTTTTGCAATTAGCGATGGGAGTATAAAAAAGCTTAATAAGATTAAAAAGCTCACCATACTGCAAGTGCTTAAAATTATTTTTTTCTTTTTCTTGTCTGTAATTATTGTGTTTGCACTTATTCAATTAGCTAATTATTTGATTCGGGATGTACTTCATATTCAGGGTTGGGTCAAAACAATTAGTCAGTTTATTGCAGTTATCCTTGCACTATATCCTGTCAAATTTACATTTTGGAATATTATTTACAGAATAAATGAAAATATAAAGTGAAACTTCAATCTGTGGGGGGTTACTGCCTCTTAACCTGCGATACATGTAAAAAACAGCTTGTGATTTTATATAAACATTCAATGCACAGGAGGGGCGACATGCATATGGAGGTAATTTCAAATGATTGTAGAGTGCAGATCCGAAAAGGTGTGATAGGCGATGCGGAGGCGCTGTTGGCAATTCAAAGAGCTGTTGTTGAAGAGGGAGAATATTTGATTACGGCACACGAAGAATTTGCTAACAACACAGTCGAACAACAGGAGAAGTGGATGGAACGTATTTTAGAGAGTGACAGGGAAACAATCCTCGTAGCTGAGACTGATAGTGCTATTGTTGGCTGGTTAGTTTTCCAATCCCCGGGTCGCAAAAGATTAGCACATACAGGCAGTTTTGGGATGATGATACATAGAGATCTTCGTGGAAAAGGAATTGGAAAAATACTCCTCGGTGAGTTATTCGCTTGGGCAGAAGCACATCCGCTGATAGAAAAGATAAGCTTAGGTGTGTTTTCAACAAATCATCGGGCGATTGCGTTATATAAGCGTATGGGTTTTGTTGAGGAAGGTCGGAAGGTTAAAGAAATTAAGCTGAATGAGAATGAGTATGTTGATGATGTTTTGATGTATAAGTTTGTTTGAATGGCTTTAATCAAAGATGCTTTGAAAAACTAAAACTAGAAGTGAGCATTTTAAATGTGAGATAGTGTAATAGGTTTATAAAAAACCGCTTGGGTATTCAATCCAAGCGGTTTTTTATTTAATGATTAGGAAGCTCTTTTGGCTTGCTTCTCTGTTGCTTTTTCTTCTTTAGCTACTTTCAGGAATCGTTTTGTTTCATAGGCTACGACACCGGAAAGCCCGAGAAGTCCGATTAAGTTTGGAATTGCCATTAAGGCGTTAAAGATATCGGAAAATAACCAAACAACATCAATCACCGTTACAGCGCCTACAAAAACCACTAATACCCAAATTGAACGGTAGAATACAACGGCCTTTGGACTTTTAAATAAATAATTAAAACACTTTTCGCCGTAATAGGACCATCCGATAAGTGTGGAGTATGCGAATAGAATAGTGGCGATGCTTACAATGTATAATCCAGGTGTTCCCAGAAATGCACTAAAGGATTCTCCTGTTAAAGCTCCACCTGCTATACCGGTTTGGTGCAGGTCTGCCATAACAATTGTAATACCTGTAATGCTGCAGACTATAATCGTATCGATGAATACCTGTGTCATGGAAACGAGCCCTTGTCTCCCAGGATAATCGGTTTTTGCTGCAGCAGCTGCGATTGGTGCTGAACCAAGACCTGCTTCGTTTGAAAAAATACCGCGTGCAATTCCATATCGGATAACTGTACCTAAAATACCACCACCGACTGCACTCGCCGTAAAGGCATCAGTTAAAATTACATTAATTGCGGCTGGTACAATATCATAATTTAGTGCCATAATAATTAATCCTCCAAAAACATAGAAGACAGCCATAATCGGAACGAAGAAGGCGGTTACACGTCCGATGCTTTTAATGCCTCCGAGAATAACCAATGCAGTTATACCGGTAAGAATGACTCCTGTTACCCAGGTTGGGATGTTAAATGAATTCTCGGCGGCAGCGGACACAGAGTTTGCTTGTACCATATTACCGATTCCAAATGCAGCAATTGATCCAAAAACGGCAAATAGCACAGCCAGCCACTTTGCGTTCAGGCCCCTTTCCAGATAGTACATCGGTCCGCCAGCCATTTCTCCTTTGGAATTTTTGACTCTGTACTTTACTGCAAGCACAGCTTCAGCATACTTTGTAGCCATTCCAAATATGGCCATTACCCACATCCAAAATACTGCCCCAGGGCCCCCAGCTATGACGGCAGTTGCAACACCAACAATATTTCCTGTACCAATCGTTGCTGCCATCGCAGTTGTTAATGCCTGATAATGGGTAATATCTCCTTCTGAATGCTTGTCTTGTTTTTTTCTGCTAAATGCATTCACCAATGCAGTAGGTAAAGCAAGAATCTGAACGAAGCCTAGCCTGAAGGTTAAGTAAATTCCAGTACCAACAATGAGAACTAGCAGAGGCGGGCCCCATACAAAACCACTGACTTTTTCTAGAAAATCTACCACAGAAATCATCCTCCCATTCTTTTTAAAAATATTTATACTATTTAATATTCCGAATTTTGCAAGAGAAGTCAAGTGTTTTTTCAAAATAGTAGAGGGGAAAACAGAATCTTTGCGTAATGAGGCGGTTTATAATTTTTAGGGAATAGAATAAAAAACGATGCAGACGAAGATAAAACTGTTTAAAGGATTGATTACTTATAGTTTTGCCGATTAATCTCAACTACTGTAAGTGTTGCGGAAAATATCTGATATATATACAGCTTTTTTTGCGTAATGCTCACTTTTTCGCTTATAATATAAGAAAATGCTGGAACATGTTATGATAGAATTATATGAAGAATGAACACTAAAGGAGAGATTTGAAATGGGCAAAAGAAAGCTAATAATTGGCACAATAGCAGGCGCTTTGCTTGGTGCAATTGCAATGCAATTCGATAAGGATACAAGAGAATATACGAAAGACGGTTTAAACAAACTGAAAGAAAACTCAGCTGATATCTTAAGCAATCCAACAGAAACTGTGCAAAGTATCCGTACTGCTTTTGATAAATTAAATGCAAATCTTGAAACTGGAACGGAAAATACATTGAATGCTTTAGAACAAGTTGAAACTACCTTGAACAAACTTTCGAATAAAAAATAATATCCTTCATAAAGTAAAAGCAGAGACAATTGTTTAATGAGAATAAAAGCTTTTAGTAAAGAAGAATAATTAAACATGAACACGCCCCATCCGGTCACTTTACTCGATGGGGCGGCTGTCTTTTTGGAGAAACTGCTGGAGGAAGCTATGATGAAAAAACTCATTAGTGAGGTAAAACAATTTTATCTGAGAATTGATGATGTAGATGTTTTTGGTCTGGCAGCCCAATTAGCATATTTCTTTCTGCTTTCGCTTTTTCCATTTCTTTTATTTTTAATTAACTTAATTGGTTATTTTCCTGTAGATGAAGAGATGGTAATCCAGGCAATTGGTGATTATGCTCCCCCTGCAGTAATTCAACTTATACAAACAAATGTTGGGAATTTATTAAATGTGCAAAATGGCGGGCTGTTATCGATAGGGATTGTCGGAACACTCTGGGCGGCTTCTAATGGAGTGAATGCAATTACAAAAGCATTGAACCGCGCCTATCTTATTGAACCGAAACGATCTTTTATTATTTATCGGCTGTTTGCAATGCTGATGACAATTACCATGTTCCTTGTCGTGATTGTTGCACTTTTACTGCCGGTTTTTGGGCGGATGATTGGAGAGTATTTATTTTCTTGGGTTGGCTGGTCGGATGAATTTGTACAGTTATGGCAGACATTAAGATGGGGAACAAGTTCGGTTATTTTCTTTATTGTCCTGACATTTCTTTATAAATTTGCACCACGGCGAAAGGTATACTTTAAGCATGTGGTATGGGGCGCGTTGTTTTCAACTGTATGCTGGCAAATTGTATCTTGGGGCTTTTCGTACTATGTAAGCAGTCTTCGTAATTACTCGGCAACTTATGGGAGTCTGGGAACAGTTATTGTCCTGATGATCTGGTTTTATCTTTTTGGTATGATTGTTATTATCGGCGGTGTGCTGAACGCCTATATTCATGAGTTGAAAATGAATAAGAAGAAATGAAAAGACAGAAGGCGTGTGCTTTTTCTGTCTTTTTTTATTGTGTTTCGAATCAGATATCACTGTTATGTGGTGATAGTATTATTCTTAGGTACAGATATTAATTAGTTGTTTTGTAAGGGCTTTATTGTTACAATGTATTTTGATTAAATATTATAACAGGAGAGGGTTGGAATGAAGAAAGTTTCACTATTATCACTGTTTTTTGCTTTAGTACTGCTGTTAGCTGCATGTGGAGGGGGATCAGAAGAAGTTGAAAAAGAAACTGATACAGATGCAGCAGATGAAAGATGGACAGAAATTGAAGAGGCTGGGGAACTTGTAGTTGGCACATCAGGGACTTTAATTGCTGCATCTTTTTATGATGAAAATGATGAACTGACAGGTTATGACGTGGAAGTATTGCGTGAAGTTGGAAATCGCTTGGGTCTTGAGGTTTCTTTTGAGATTATGGGGGTAGACAGCATGCTTCCGGCAGTCAATAGTGGCAGAATTGATGTGGCTGCAAACGATATGACGATTACTGAGAAACGTAAAAAGGAATTTAATTTTAGTGATCCATATAAATATTCTTATACAACGATGGCAGTTCGTACAGCTGATAATTCAGGGATTGAAAGCCTGGAAGATTTAGAAGGCAAGAAGGCTGGGGGCGGAGCAACGACAGTTTACAGTCAGATAGCTGAACACTATGGAGCAGAAATAGTGACATATGGAAATGCACCGAATGAAGCTTATTTAAGCGATGTAAATAATGGACGCACGGATTTAGTTATGAATGATTATTATTTAACAAAGTTTGGTGTGGCTGCATTTCCAGAGTTTGATATTCATTTACATCCCAGCTTGAAGTTCTATCCAACAGAACAAGCTGTCATTATTCCTAAGGGTGCTGAAGTTCTGACAGAAAAAATAAATGAAGCACTTCAAGAAATGCATGACGATGGCACATTGTCTGAATTAGCGATAGAGTTTTATGAAGAAGATGCATCTAAAGAACCAGAAGGTGAGATTGAAGAAATTGATGGTATTGAACTATAGGAGTTAAATCATATGAACTTCACTGGAATTGATATAGGTAATTTATTCGATGCTGAACTTGCAATAAAAAGCTTGCCCTTTGTACTTGAAGGGATGCCAATGACAGTTGGTATTACAATAATAGGAATGGTAATTGGCCTTATTTTAGGTTTGCTCCTTGCATTAGCAAGAGAGTCGAAATATCTGCTGCTGCGCTGGCCTACGAGAGTTTATATCTCATTTATGCGTGGAACTCCGATGCTTGTCTTTCTATTTATTCTTTATTTTGGGCTGCCAGTAATAGGTATTGAATTTACTGCGTTAACAGCGGCAATAATTGGCTTTGGCTTAAATAGTGCTGCATATATCGCTGAGATTGACAGAGCAGCATTAAATAGTGTTGATAAAGGACAATGGGAAGGCGCAAAAGCTTTAAATATTCCTTATTGGACAACCTTGAGAAGGATTATTCTTCCTCAAGCAATTCGCACGGCAATCCCTCCAACGACAAATGTAATGATGGATATGCTGAAGGCGACATCACTTGCCGCGGTTATTACAGTGCCAGAACTTTTTCAAAAAACACAAATTGTTGCTGGCAGAGAGTTTGACGCGATGACGATGTATATTCTTGTTGCATTTATCTATTGGCCGCTATGTATTTTAATTGGCATGCTCCAAGAATATTTAGAGAAGAGATACAGCAGATATATTTAATATAGACATGCAAGTTCACTGGAACGGTGGGCTTGCATGTTTTTTATTTAAGAGGCTGTTGAAATGCTTTCCTCTATGATGAAAAAACAGCAGTACACTATGAACTTTATCTTTTCTAAAAGGATGTATAATTTTTCGCGCTGAGAAAAAACTATGTGAAAAGAAAGGAAGGAGATCAATGAAAAAAAATATTACTGCTGCAATGATTTTTGCTTTTTCAATTCTTTTTTCTTTTGCTTCTGTTGGCTTAGCTAAGGAGAAAGAGCAGAAGGAAACTGGTTTCGAAATACCAAATCATGTATTGGATATATCAAAAGAAAACACGCACCCGAATGAAACAGAGGATTATGAACAAATAGAACCGAGTGACGAAACGAAGGAACTACTTGAAAATGCCAAGGTCCCGATTGATAATACCGATTTAATCGAAATGTTAAATGAGACCAATATTAAACCATCACCTATAGCTATTGGGTATCGGGGTATGGTTTATCTTGGGCGCTGGCCGCTTAACTATGCATCATTAGAAACGGGAGTAAATTGGGAATACCAGTCAGTCAATAAGAATGAAATGAATAATATCGATGGGGATGCTGCACAGCAAATGAATTATATTCAACAGGAAAACAAAGAGGTAAAAGGTATTTTAACGAATAAAATTGCAGATTCAGAAACGGTAAGAAAAATGATGATTGAGAAAGCGGAGAAGAAAACCGAGTTGCCGCTTTCTTATCAAGTGATTATCGGCAAGAATACCAAAAAAACGAATGCATATCATATTCCAGCGCAAAAGAATGGAACGCTTGAAGCATTTTCACCGGCAGTTAATGAAAAAGGTGAAATTACCTTTGGTGAAGTGTATATACAATTAAAAGGGGCGAAAAAACAGCTCGTCATTAAAAATGTTACAAAGCAGGGGATTGGTGCATGGATACCAGTGCAAGATCATGTATCCTTTTCCTTTCAAGTGAGATAAAACTGTAATATCCTTTCTCTGTTATTT
Organism: Oceanobacillus sp. FSL H7-0719; assembly: GCF_045040795.1. Classification (GTDB taxonomy): domain Bacteria; phylum Bacillota; class Bacilli; order Bacillales; family Amphibacillaceae; genus Oceanobacillus. The sequence continues at coordinate 3,740,419 of NZ_CP150301.1, forward strand.
CTCAAAAAGTAGTTGCATTTTTTCCTTTAATCCTTTATTATGATAAAGTATTAAAGTGTTGATGTGAAATGACGGAGAGGGGAATTTTGCAGTGGAATGGGTTGTTGTTGTATCTGTACTTGTTCTTACAATATTGAGCTTGTTGCGGGTGAACGTTATTTTAGCAATTATTGCAGCAGGGATTGTTGCCGGAGTAATGTCAAATCTATCCTTCGTTGAAACGATAGATTTATTAGTAAGTGGAATGGGCGGTCAAGCGAATACTGCCTTAAGTTATATATTGCTTGGAGCTTTTGCAATTACAATAAGCTATACGGGAATTACTGGCTTTCTAGTTCGATTTATTATTGAAAAGCTATCGGGTAAGAAAACGATGATTGTTCTTGCTATTGCAGGGGTTGCTTGTTTATCGCAAAATGTAATTCCAGTTCATATTGCATTTATACCAATTTTGATTCCGCCATTATTAAAATTATTTGATCAAATGCGGATTGACAGGCGCGCGGTAGCGACAGCGTTAACGTTTGGATTAAAAGCGCCATATGTAATGATTCCAGCAGGGTTTGGTTTAATATTCCATGGTGTTATCGTTGATGGTCTTGCGCAAAATGGAATTGATTTATCGGTAAGACAAACTGCGCTTGCTATGTTAATTCCAGGCTTAGGTCTAATTATTGGTCTTCTAATTGCCGTGTTTATCACTTACCGAAAAGATAGAGATGCGATTAAAGGTGCTGGTGGTTCGAGTTCTGTGAGCTTTGAAATGGAAAGTGACGGGGAGCTCCGCTTTAATAAAAAGCATGGACTAACTATAATTGCAATTGCTGGTGCTTTGGCAGTGCAAATTATCACAGAAAACTTAATTCTTGGAGCTTTAACAGGTCTGCTATTGATGTTTGCATTTTTAGTTGTTCCATATCTTAAGCTTGATAAAGTGATGACAGATGGCATTAGCATGATGGGGACAATATCCTTTGTTATGCTTGTTGCTTCAGGATACGGGAAAGTACTTCAGGACACAGGTGCTGTTGATGCCTTAGTAGAGGTTTCAGCACAATTTCTTGGAAATAACCAAGCATTAATTGCATTTATTCTCTTATTAGTAGGGTTAGTTATCACTATTGGAATTGGTTCATCATTCGGAACGATTCCAATTATTGTTGCATTATATGTTCCGATTTGTTTAAGTGCAGGATTTTCGCCAATGGCAATTGCCGCATTGATTGGTACTGCTGGAGCTTTGGGAGATGCTGGTTCCCCAGCGTCTGACAGTACGCTTGGGCCTACATCAGGACTAAATGCAGACGGAAATCATAACCACATTTGGGATACCGTAGTACCGACATTTGTTCACTTTAATATCCCTTTGTTTCTATTCGGCTGGATTGCAGCCATTGTTTTATAAAAGGATAGTGAACAGTCTCCGGTTGTTTCAAAAAGTCTCAAATACAAAAAGAATAAATTTATAAAACTTTGGATAAGGTAAGGAAAAAAGGTGGATGTTTATGAAGCAGTTATCGATAATCAGCCTGGCTTTCCTTATCTTTTTTAATTGGACAGGAACAGCTGCAGCAGGGGGCTATGGCTGGGGATATAAAAAGAATACAAATGGTGAAGCTCCTGAAATTGGCAAGTATGAAGAAATACTAAAACAGAATAACGCATATTATCTGGATGATTCTGGTGAGAAGAATATTTATCTGACATTTGATAATGGCTATGAAGAAGGCTATACGCCTGCAATTCTCGATGTTTTGAAGAAAGAAAAGGTCCCTGCGACATTTTTCGTTACGGGCCATTATGTAGAATCACGGCCTGATTTGGTGAAAAGAATGGCAGAGGAGGGTCATATTATTGGAAACCATTCGTATCATCACCCTGACTTTTCTATCTTAACAAAAGATGCGATGCGCATGGAATTAGAAGAACTGGAAGAGAAGGTAGCCGAAGTTTCAGAACAAAAAGAGCTGAAATTTCTGCGGCCGCCGCGCGGAATCTTTAGTCAGAAAACCTTGGAATGGTCTAATGAGTTAGGTTATATTCATGTCTTTTGGTCTTTAGCATTTAAGGATTGGGAAACAGGAAAGCAAAAAGGCTGGGAATATGCATTTAATGAAGTGATGGAGCAAATCCATCCAGGCGCGATTATTTTGCTTCATACCGTTTCAAAAGACAATGCTGAAGCATTAGAGGCGTTGATTAAAGAACTTCGCAAACAAGGCTATACCTTTAAGAGTCTTGACGACCTTCTGTTAAAAGATCAGCTGCCGCAAGGATTTCCGCTTCATTAAAACAAAAAGAGTAGAGTTGATTCTACTCTTTTTGTTTTGAGATTTCTTGATTAAATTCTTCGTTACAGTTCCAAACTTTCTGATTTGTTGCTATAATTGGTAGAAATTCAAAAGAAAGTGGTGGAATTTATATGAAGAGAGAAGAGCTAATTGCACCTAAAGACTATAATATTGCAATGGAAGTAGAAAAATACGCGACAGACAAAGATAAAAAAGCGTTAATTTGGCTGGACGAAAATAATAATAAAAAAGAAATTACATACCAAGCATTGATACGGAATGTGAATAAAATTGGAAATGTCCTATTAAACAGCGGCCTGCAAAAAGGCGATAAAATACTTATTATGATGCCGCGTCTCATTGAAACATATGAGGTATATCTTGCTGCATTAAAAACAGGCATCATCATTATTCCGAGTTCTGAAATGCTGAAGGTCAATGACTTGCAATACCGGATTGATCACGGTGAAGTAAGTGCGGCAGTGAGCTTTTATGAATATACAGATGAATTGAACAAGGTTAAAGGCATTGAGAAAATAAAAAGATTTACTGTAGGTCAGGAAGCAGAAGGCTGGGTCTTCCTTGACGAAGCGAAAGTAGAAGCTTCTGAAGAGCTGGAAATGGTCGAGACAACAAAAGATGATATTGCTTTTTTGCCATACACATCAGGAACAACAGGCAATCCTAAAGGTGTTGTTCATACACATGCATGGGGCTTCGCGCATTTGAAAACAGCTCCGGAAAATTGGCTCGGTGTAGAAGAAGGGGATAAAGTATGGGCAACAGCAGGGCCTGGCTGGCAAAAGTGGATTTGGAGTCCGTTTTTATCTGTGCTCGGTTCTGGAGCCACAGGTTTTATTTATAGTGGCAAATTCAATCCATCTGTTTATCTGCAGCTGCTTCAGGAGAATGAGATTAATGTGCTTTGTTGTACTCCAACAGAGTATCGTCTCATGGCTAAGGTCGATAATTTAGAAGTATATAAGCTGCCCCATTTGAAAAGTGCTGTTTCTGCAGGTGAACCGCTAAATGTTGAAGTCATTGATACGTTTAAAAAGTATTTTGATGTGACCGTGCGTGATGGCTATGGTCAAACAGAAAACACGCTGCTTCTGGGTATTACAAAAGATATGGAAGTAAAACCTGGATCAATGGGTAAACCGACACCAGGAAATGAAGTCGAGATTATTGATGAAGATGGCAATCCGCTTCCAGCAAATGAAATTGGTGATATTGCGGTTCGTATTGATAGTCCGGCATTATTTAGAGAATATTATAAGGATATGGAACGCACAAAAGTATCGAGACGTGGTGAATATTACGTAACAGGTGACCAGGCGAGAAAAGATGAGGATGGCTATTTCTGGTTTGAAGGACGCCGGGATGACATCATAATCAGCTCCGGTTATACAATTGGACCATTTGAGGTAGAGGATGCCTTGATTAAGCATCCATACGTTCAGGAATGCGCAGTAGTTGCCAGTCCGGACAAGGTCCGCGGCAATATCGTTAAAGCATTCATCGTTCTGAAGCAAAACGTGGATAAAAACAATCCAGGACTCGTAAAAGCATTACAGGATCATGTAAAAGCAATTACAGCACCATATAAATACCCAAGAGAGATTGAATTTATCGATGATTTGCCAAAAACAACCTCAGGTAAAATCAGAAGAATTGAATTACGCCGGAAAGAATTAAATAAGTAAATGATACGTCAGCTGCACCTCATAAATAACAGGTGTGGCTGATTTTATATTACCCTGCGGAAATCGGCAGCCCGAATCCACTTCGCTTTTGACCTGTTCCCTAGAAGCAAGAGGCATTCGGAGTGCGGACTTTCAATTGAATAGGTGGAAAGCAAAATATTAGTCTTGAATTAAGGCTATCGATTATAATGAGGACAATTTATGCTTTGTTTATTGTGTAGTTAAATAATATGATAACACCAATAAGAAGTTATATTTTCCTTTGCCAGAGTTGAGTTTGACTATTTTTTAGGCTATTGCCTAAAAAAAATAGTCAAAACACTTGAAAGTCAAAGAAGGTCAGAGTATAATGTAATTAAGGTCAAAGATAGTCAAAGTCAAATTGACGTTTTTATCGATCTTAAAGTTCAAGGAGGAATGTTAGATGAAATGTCAACAATGTGGTATGAACGATGCAAATGTAAATGCAGCAGTTCAAGTCAATGGTCAAAGAATGGAAATTCATTTATGTAATTCCTGCTTTAGTGAAATGCAAGGTCAAATGATGAATAATACAAATGATTTCTTTAAAAATATGAATTTTGCTAACGGAGCAAGCCCATTTGGAGAGAATCCATTTTTCCAAGGAAATGCTTCACAACGAGCAGGAACAAAAACACAGAAACAAGCAAACAAACGCGAAGGTCTCATTGATCAATTAGGGAAAAACCTTACTGATTCAGCAAGAGCTGGAGAAATTGATCCAATCATAGGAAGGGATAATGAGATTCAACGTGTAATTGAAACATTAAATAGAAGAAATAAAAATAACCCAGTCTTAATTGGTGAGCCTGGTGTCGGTAAAACAGCGATTGCTGAAGGATTGGCACTTCGAATTATAGAGGGTAATGTTCCTTCAAAATTACTTTCTAAGGAAGTCTATCTGCTTGATGTTGCATCACTTGTTGCAAACACAGGTATTCGTGGTCAATTTGAAGAAAGAATGAAAAAATTGATTACAGAGCTTCAAGAAAGAAAAGACGTTATTCTCTTTATTGATGAAATTCATCTTATTGTTGGTGCAGGTACGGCAGAAAGCTCACAAATGGATGCGGGCAATATTTTGAAACCAGCGCTGGCACGTGGTGAATTGCAATTGATTGGTGCAACAACATTGAAGGAGTACCGTCAAATTGAAAAAGACGCAGCTCTAGAACGTCGTTTGCAGCCAATCACAGTGAAAGAGCCGACACTTGATCAAACGGTAGAAATTTTAAATGGAATCAAGGATCGTTATGAGAAATTCCATGAGGTTCGTTATTCAGATGAAGTCATTCAAGCATTCGTAACGTTATCCAACCGTTATATTCAGGATCGTTTTCTTCCAGATAAGGCAATTGACTTGATGGATGAAGTCGGTTCACGATTAAACTTGAAAAATTCACAGCAAGATTCTGAATCATTGCAACAGCGGATTGATGAAATTGTTGCTGAGAAACAAGAAGCAGCAGAGCGTGAAGATTATGAGCTTGCAGCAAATCTGCGCTTCCAGGAGATTCAATTGCAAAAACAATTGGAAAAAGCGACAGATGAAGAAAAAGTAATGGATGTAGCTATTTCAGATATCGAGTTAATTATTGAGGAAAAAACAGGTATCCCGGTAACAAAAATGCAAGCGGAAGAGCAACAGCAAATGAAGCATCTTGGTGAGAATTTGCGTAACAAAGTTATTGGTCAAGATGACGCAGTGGCTAAGGTTGCTAAGGCAATCCGCCGCAGCCGTGCAGGTCTGAAATCGAAATACCGTCCAATTGGTTCATTCCTTTTCGTAGGCCCGACTGGTGTAGGGAAAACAGAATTAACAAAAGTACTTGCTGAAGAGTTATTCGGTAAACGTGATGCACTTATCCGTCTGGATATGAGTGAGTATATGGAGAAACATTCCGTATCTAAAATTATTGGTTCACCTCCAGGATATGTTGGTCATGAAGAAGCGGGACAATTAACTGAAAAAGTTCGCCATAACCCATATTCAATTATTTTGCTTGATGAAATTGAAAAAGCACATCCTGATGTGCAAAACATGTTCCTGCAAATCATGGAAGATGGTCAATTAACAGACTCACAAGGGCGTACTGTCAGCTTTAAAGAATCTGTTATCATCATGACAAGTAATGCTGGTACAGGTACAAAGCAAGTTAATGTCGGCTTTAACAGTGATGCACATGAATCTGTATCTACTTTAGAAAACTTAAGCAGCTATTTTAAGCCAGAATTCTTAAACCGCTTTGATGCAATCGTAGAATTTAATGAGCTTACAGAGGACAACCTTCTTTCCATCGTTGACCTTATGCTTACAGAGCTTGAAGAAACAATTGAAGAAAATAATATTGCCATCACAATTACGGATGCAGCAAAAGAAAAACTAGTTAAACTTGGTTACGATCCGCGCTTTGGTGCAAGGCCATTACGCCGTGTTATCCAAGATAAAATTGAAGATCAGCTGACAGATTTAATTCTTGATGCTGAAGCAGTCGAAAGCGTTCATGTTGATGTGGACAAAGATGAAATTGTTGTAAAACAAGCATAATTTTGGACCCCGCTGAATCTGATTCAGCGGGGGTTTTTATTTCTAAAATGAATCTTTAATAAAGGATAAAGTCAATTTTTGCGTGCAAACTAAGTAAAAGCAGAAGGCAAAAAGGGTTATTCTGTTAGGCGGGATGCTTCCGTGCGTGGAAATTGATTCGGATGCTGGATCTGCCTGAACGGTTGTTAATAAAAATGTTCTTTTTGATTAATAAATATGAAAATCGATATTACAAAGGATGTCGTTCATGAAAAAATTCCTTCTATTTTTAATTCTTCTATATGCCTTTCCTATATATACCACTGCTGAAGCGAACGATTTGATGCGTGTGCATTTTATCGATGTAGGGCAGGGGGATAGTATTTTAATTCAGACACCTGAAAGGCAGAATATATTGATTGATGGGGGAGAACCGGATGCAGGACCCAGATTAATCAGATATTTAGAAGAGAATAATATTGATGAGATTGATTTATTAATTGCAACACATCCTGATATCGATCATATTGGCGGATTGAATGAAATCCTTAAAACAGTACCAGTAAAGAAAATCATTGATAATGGTCAGCAGCATTTTACGAGAACATATGCGATGTATCGCATGCTTATTTTAAAAGAGACCATTCCTGTGAAAATTGCCAAGGAAGATGAGCATATTTCCTTTGAAGAAGACCTTGATATTCACGTATTAAACGCGGCAGGTGAAAAAAAGAATAATAATGAGTCATCGATTGTGCTGAAAGTGGCATATAATGAAATCGATTTTCTTCTTATGAGTGATGTGGAAGCTAAACAGGAAAAAGAGATGGCTGATAAATATGATATAAGGTCCGAAATTTTGAAGGTTGCGCATCATGGCTCAAGTTCCAGCAGTTCACTCGGTTTTCTGAAAAAAGTAGAGCCAGAAGCCGCGATTATTACTTATAGTAAAGAAAATAATTATGGACATCCTGTTCAACGAGTGATTAAGAACCTTAATAAATTAAATGCACAAATTTTTTCGACTGCTGTCTATGGAAATGTCATCATTGAAACGGATGGGGAGGATTATATTATTTTGCCAGAGTTTCATCCGATGGATAAGCTGATAAAGAGGCTGCCTTAACACTTTTAAATCGAACCAGAGAATTTGCTCTGGTTTTTTTATTTTTAAAATTACTGCAAGAGGTTAGAGCATACCCTTAAAAATAGAAAGCTATTTTACAAAAAGTAATTGACAGATAACTTTATTGGTTATATAGTTAGTTACACAAGTAATTAACCAATAAACCAAGGGGGATGGAAATGAAACATAAACTAGACGATACAAAACCAATTTTCCTCCAAATTAGAGAAAACATTGAAGACTCGATTATTAGCGGTTCACTAAACGCAGGTGATAAGGTGCCATCAACGAATGAATTTGCAGCGTATTATCAAATCAATCCAGCAACTGCTGCGAAAGGTGTTAATGAATTAGTAGCAGAGGAAATTTTATTTAAGCGAAGGGGTGTAGGAATGTTTGTTACAGATAATGCAAAGGAGCTGCTCGTAACAAAACATAAAGCTAATTTTTATGAGGAATATATGAAACCTTTGAAACAAGCAGCTGAGAAACTGGATATAGATAAAACGGAGCTGGTAGATATGTTAAAAAAGGAGGATTCCTAAATGAAAATTGAGGTAAACGGCCTGACAAAAAAATACGGAGATAAACAGGCGTTAAATAATATTTCTTTCACATTAGATGGTCCTAAAATTTATGGCCTCTTAGGAAGAAACGGTGCTGGGAAGACTACTTTTATGGACATTTTATCTGGTCAAATTGTAGCGGATGACGGGGAAATTCGCATCAATGGTGAAAAGCCTTTTGACAATCAGAAATTAACCGAATCGATTTGCCTGATAAAAGAAGGAAATAACTTTAAAAGAGAATTAAAGATCAAAAATATCCTGAAGATTTATTCCTGCTTTTACCCTAACTGGGATCAAGCATTTGCAGAAGGGTTAATTGCTGAATATAATCTCGATTTAAATGCAAAGGTTAAAACGCTTTCTAAAGGAATGGAGTCTGCTCTTGGAATTACTGTAGGCTTAGCAAGCAAAGCACCGATCACCATATTTGATGAACCATATATCGGTTTGGATGCTCCTTCGCGGAAGAGGTTTTATGATATTTTGATTGAGGAATTTCAGGAGGAGAAAAGGATATTTATTTTTTCAACGCATTTAATAGATGAAGTCAGTTTGCTATTTGAGGAAGTATTGATTTTGCGGGAAGGGATGCTTGAGCTGCATGAGCAAACAGATTTTCTGCGAGAAAAAATCATTTCTGTCACTGGAAAAGAAGCGGAAGTGCAAGCTTTTATATTAGATAAAGAAGTGATTGATCAAAAAAAGCTTGCTGGAATGATGACTGCATATGTTTATGGTACGCAGGAAGAAGCTAGAGAGTCAGGCCTGATAGTTGAAGGTATTCCTATTCAGGATTTGATGATTTATTTAACAGATAGAAAGCGAGGTGCATAATATGGGGAAGCAAATAAAAGGATTGCTTTATTTTTATGCGTCAAATTTTCGTTTCTCTGTAACAATTTTTTGGTCGATTCTATTATTTTCCCTTGCGCTTTGTTTAGTGATTGCGTACATTCTATTAGACTTTGGAAATACCAAGTTTGCTTTTATTATCCCATTTGCAGCCTATATTAATGTAGCTATTGTAGGATTTATTACGGTAAAAGAAGTGATTCCTTTTTCACTAAAGCTTGGTGCGACGAGAAAGAACATCTTCGCTGCAGTTGGCCTGTTTTTTCTCATATTTGCTTTGTTTCAGAGCCTTGTATCAAATGTTATTCACGTGGTTACAGAATTATTTGTAGATGTTATTCATTTGGATGGATTCATGCTTATTCATCCGGCACAGATTCTGAGCGAGAACAGTTTTATAAGTCGAATGATTATTGATACAACGATGATGTTGTTTATCCTAGTGTTTATGTATATGATAGGTTTGTTGTTTTATCGGGGCGGACTACTGTCCGGAGGGATATTTGTCGGTATACTGGGAATTGCTTTGTTATTTGGGGTCGCGGAAGGCTGGTTGATCGAATATAGCATGAAGCTCTATCAAACAATTGATTTGATGTTTTTTGCCCAAGTGTTTGGATATGGTATTGTACTTTATGTAATAACTTTCCTTCTAATCCGAAATATCACTACAATAAAAGTAAGATAAAACAGAAAGCAGAAAGTCCAGCAGTGATTGGACTTTCTGCTTTTTTTTAAGCTGCATGCTCTTTCGTTCGGAAAATGTAAATAGCGAGTGCAATGAATGTGAGTGAAAGGATGATTGTAACTCCTCCCGCGCCATACAATTCTGTTGGAGCCTCACCAGTTACGAGCATTGTTTGAATATGGCTTGAAAGATTATTTGGGCTCCAGCTCACATGATTATTAAATACCATTGTTATGACACTCATCAACATCAGTGTGCCAATTGTCAGGAAAGCGACAAGTCCCGGTGTTTTGCATAGTGCGTTATAGAAAATCGAAAGACTTGCTGCAAGTGTAAGCCATAACCCATAGAAAAATAGTAATGGAAGGAACTCTGTTACAGAAATAAACTCATATAATATCCCGATATAATACCATGCGGCAAGCATGCTGATGAGATATGCACACCAGACAATGGTAAGCAGTGCTGCCCACTTGCTTGTGATATAAGCGGTAAAAGAGACGGGCTTTACAAGAATTAATTCTGCGATACCTGACTTTCTTTCACTGGAGATTATCCCCATTGAGCTTAATGCGATGACAAGAACACCGAGACTGCTAAGCTGGCTTAAACTCATCATGATTGCCTCTGCTCCTGTTAATTCAGGGAATTCAATCATTGTTCCTTCAGGCAATCCGCCTACGGTTTCAAGAATTTGTGGCAGATAATAGGTTGTAATCGGATCCATTATCGTTAAGAGAATGAATACGAGTGGTATCCAAATCCATTTCCTGTCACGAAAGCTTCCAATCATTTCTTTTTTGAAAAGGGTTCTCCATTGCATTAATTCTTCACCGCCTTCATAAACATATCTTCCAGTGAAGCGCGATTAAGCTGGAAGCTGGTGAGTGGCCACTGTTTTGTGGCAGCAAGCTGCAGAATATCTGCACGAGCCAGGGCTATATCCTCGGCTGTTATCTTTAAAACATTTCGCTCTGCGAAAGTGGTGGAAACACTGGGGAGTTTTCTTATTTCTTGAATAAATGCCTCGGGACTGCTTTGAAATTCCAGTTCAATAATCGATGTTTGATATTTTTTTCTTAGAGCTGTAATTGCCCCAGCTTCAATAATTTCCCCATGATTTAACAAGAGCAGCTCATCGCTTACTTCCTCTGCATCATTTAAGATATGAGTGGAGAAAAGAATCGTCATATCTTGTTTCAATTCTTCCAATAAGGTCAAGATTTCCCTGCGGCCAATTGGATCCAGCGACGATACGGGTTCATCAAGCATTAAAAGTTTTGGTGAATGAATCATCGCCTGTGCTATGCCGAGACGTTGTTTCATTCCCCCAGAGTAACTGGCAATCCGCTTGTTCAAAGCATCAGCAATACCCACTTTTTCCGCGAGATCCTCTGCTTTTTGTCTTGCGGCCTTTTTATCTAGTAAAGCAAGTTCTCCGCTAAAAATGAGAAATTCCTTAGCGGTCATCCAGCCGGGAAATACAGGATACTGTGGCAGATATCCAATAAAAGAACGAATATCTGCATTGCCCGGCTGCCCAGTGAAAGTTACTTTACCGCTCGATGGTTTAAGAAGTCCAGCAAGAATGCGTAAAGTAGTCGTTTTACCAGCACCATTTGGTCCAATTAAAGCAATACATTTACCGAATTCAAGTGAAAAATGAACGTTTTTAACAGCAGTTGTACCATTATATTTCTTTGTTAAAGCTTCGGCAGTAAGCAGTGTCATACATCTTTTCTCCTTCCAAATATGAAGTAGGCAATGGGACCAATTGTGTTAATGAAAACAATAACGAAGAACCATACCCAGCGATTGCCGCGGGTACTATCTTCCTGTTTTGCCCAATCAATAATTGCAATAATGAGCAAGATACCTTGGATAAAAATAAACGGAAGCACAAGTGCCCAATTAATGGATGCTATGAATTCCTCCATGCTGTTTCCTCCTAGCTGAATAATAATGGAATGATAATTGCACTGGCTATAATAGCTAAAAATAGAATCCAGGCAAGAGGGCGGGCGTAGTTGATCGTCCAGCCAACACCGAATCTTTTTTCAAGAAATAATGCAGGATCCTCCCAGTTAAAATAAAAAATACCAAGCTTCCAATGCCGGTCATCGTCCCGGTTAACTGACTTTCCATTTGTTATCACTGTTCCACTATTGATACGGCTGCCGCCTTGCCCTGTTGTAAAAGAGAGATAAATTGCGCCGCCTATCAGCAAGAGGGTAAAGCCTAGCGTAATAATCATAATGAACATTGGGGTAAAGTCATAGAAGAATGTCATCTGAGCAAATGAAAGCAGGAAATTTAACGCAGTCCCGCCGATTATTGTAAAGAGAGACCATCTTCTTCGGAATACTGTGTTTTGCTTCAATGATTCTTCTGGATTTTCACTATCAATTTGCTGCTTTGATCGCGCAATGATTGTATTAATAAAAAGAAACAGGAGAGTCATATAAAGCATCATCACTGGCAGCATCAATGCAGAACGATGAGACTTCTCTGCCCAGGTTGTCACTTCACCAGAAAAGTTATATTGCATAGGAAGTTGTTCTGGCAGTAAATGATAGTTTTTGAATGTGAAAATGATTGTAATAAATGTCAGTACAAAGGGAATCAGGAACCATAAATTAGAATAGGTCAGCTTTTCTTTATGGAAACTAGTGCTGACAAACAGCTGCTGGCTCTTTTCCTTTTCCCAATCGCTCGCAGCCTTCATTCTTTTCATCGTAAAGTGGAAACTTAAATAAATGATAAAACTAAGAGCAAGATATAAGGAAATAGCCACTGTCATTTGGATAGCTGCGACTGACTCAGTGGCATCTGCACTTAGAAAGAGTAGAAGCGCTGTAATGATAATTGCGATGACGGTTGTATACAACGCATATTTAGTTCTGAGATGCTTTATTTCTGGATTGTTATATACGCTTTTGGGTACCGTTACACCAAAGCTTTCAGTTTTTCTTGTCCAATAGGGTATAAAAATAGTTGATAGGAAGACTGGAATTAATATGACGAGAGAGATGATAGGAAACCAATTATTCATTTGTTTCACCTGCTTTTCCAAGGATTTTTTGGTATACATCCAATGTCAGTTCAGAGAAATCTTTTTCATTGATACCATGACAAATAGCTTCCGCGATAAGGGGGCGCAATGCTTCTTTAAGGTTTGTGCGATATGTTTCATCCGCTTTACGAAAGCCATTTGGATGAATCATCACACCGCGGCTGCGATGGATTTGAATATAATCTTCTTGTTTTAGCTGCTGATATACTTTATTAACAGTATGAAGATTTATTCCAATATCTGAAGCAAGTGCGCGCACAGAGGGTAAATCATCACCAGGGTGCAGCTCTTCTCTTGCAATCCCCTCAATAATTTGTTCCTTCAATTGGATATATATAGGTTTGTCGGATGCCATATCCAGTTTAATAAACATCACACCACACTCATTTCTTTTTTGTAACACCTGTTATATTTGAAGTATAACAGATAGAATGAGTGTGCACAAGAGGGGATTTAGGGATAATTTTGACATTGCATATAAAAAGTTGGGTGGGACAATAGAAATATAATATATTAAAATCCGAACGATATCTTACAATCGTTCGGATTTTAAGTGGACTCCTGATTACCTTAATTCAGAATAATGTTTGTTTTGCTCTTTCCCTTATTCCTTTTGGAATGTGGACCTCCAGTAGGAAAGTCAAACGGCAAAACGAACAATTACCTTGAATTAAGGTAATCAGCATTTTGTATCAACTATTAAAAAGTTAACATTAAGTGTTATCTATTATATAATGTTTGTCTTTTATATCGTTGGTATTCGTTATGTCCCTGCCTATTTAGAGTTTTTCATATTGTTCAATTAACGATTCGATTAGTTTATGGATTGATAATTGTTTTTTTACGGTAAGTTTGCTGAGGCGGTGAATTTGTTCTTTGAAATCAGGAAATTTCATAATATATTCGACAAGTGCAACAGCGTCATCATCAAATTCAACAGCCTGGGAATGATACATCCGTTTAAAATCCAGTAAAAGGTTTTCTTTAAGAATTGTATTTCCGGCAAGCTGATCAAGCGTAATTTCAAAAATATTGCATAATTTAATTAAACTATAGATATCGGGTGTAAGCTGATCGTTCTCCCATTTCGCCACGGTAGATCGTGAAATCGTGAGTTGATCGGCCAGCTTTTGCTGTGTCCAGTTTCTCTGTTCTCGTAAAAATTTTATATTGTAGGCTATAAGATCAACATTCATTTTAATCACAACTTTTTCTAGAATTAGTGGTGCTACTTCATCCTATCACGGTTAGCACCGGAAGCAAAAGGGTTGTTCTGTTTATGAACATATGATAAGATGTTCATAAATAGAACAAAGGGAGGTAAGAGGATGTCTCTGGGTTGCATGGTTTTATATCACGATTCTATCACAAGTCTAACGAAAAGCTTTATCCTTCGAACGCTATTTCCAGTGGAAGACATAGAGATAGAAGTGATGGATGCCGCGACTACCGTCATTTATCTCTGGAATGTGCAAAAGGAACAAATCTGGCAGGCTACTGTATGTTTGGAGAGTGTTAACATAATGACTGTTTATGGTTTTGCAGATACGAAGGATGCAGCACGGACAGCCGCATTAAAACATTTCAGTTCTTCCATCAGCTTACCTTAATCACTGAAACATTCAAGTCATTTCATTCTGCAAACAACATATTAAAAATTGCATGATCATACATCAAAAAAGAAAACCAAAGCATGTATCTATTTTGTCATTTGCTTTGGTTTTCTTTTTGTTAACTGCTATTTTTAAGAAACAACCTCTCCTGTTGCGAGTGTTTCTGTATGAGTAAATTGCTGATAGGCGATATAGTTTTCCTTTGAGATAACAAATAAATCATATATTTCTTCATCCGGATTTACTTTAGCAAAGACACCAGGATAGGTTTGATTAGCTATTGCGATATAAGGAAGCTTCAGCACGGCTTTAAGAGAGCGGACATTTGTTTTACGCACTTTCATAAAAATGCCATCGATGGAATGAGTATAGAATAACTCATCGAAAAAAGCTTCTTTTGCAAGGCGGTTATATCCCTTGCCAAAGTATGGTTTACCTATCCACGTCGCTAGAAACCCATGATTTTCTTCAATATCGAATAAGTTAATTGTACCAATCGGCTGTTGGAACTCATCAAGAATTGTGCGGGAAATCAATTCATTATTTTGTTCTTGTTCAATTGTTTGCTTTGTTACAAAATAAAACTCATCTACTGTGTTGGCTTTTTGTCTAACATAGGGAAATACTTCTGGATGTGTCATTAATTCATAAAGAACCGGCACCTCATGTAATTCACGCATTTTTAGCATAAAAAAACCCTCCTTTTTCCAGGTGGGTAGTATTTCTAAAATGCAGAAATCTAGTAAGTTCTGTCAGATACCTACCCACGAATTTTTATTTAAAAGTACAACAAAAATTCGGGGTGGGAATCGAACCCACTAGAACCAGTAAAATAACCGGTGGCGCACCATTTGCCTTCCCTATTTAATTCAAAGTTGCCTAAGATTTATTTCGCTTCATCTCTTTCATTCGAATTGATAATCAATTTCTTAACTCATTTTACAACGGAAATCTAAAAAAGGGAATCCTTTTTTTCGATTTTTTTATTAAAAATTTTTAATGAACTTTCTATCTATTTTAACTGCTTTAATGCCGGTTTTAATTGGGGATAACGGAACATGAAATCATGGTCGGCGGCTTTCTGCGGCAGTACGTATTGCCCTTCAGTAATGAGCTGTCCCATCTCCCCAAGTATACTAATTAACAGGAGAGCAGGAGTCGTAAACCAATAGGGACGTTTTGCAGCTTTTGCCAAGTTTCGATAGAAATCTTTATTTCGCTGCGGTTGTGGTGCCGTGAAATTTACTGGACCACTGATATTTTTATGATAGATACAATAATCGAGCAAACGTACAACATCTTCAATATGAATCCAGGAAATCCATTGTTCCCCATCACCGATTTTACCGCCGACAAATAATTTGACAGGCAGTGCCATAAGTGGAAAGGAACCCCCATCTTTACCGAGGACAATTCCAAATCGGGCATAGATGGTGCGTATCCCTAAGCTTTCTGCTTCACTTGCAGTATCTTCCCATTGAGCAACAACAGAGCTGAGAAAGTCTTCGCCAGATGCTGTTGTATTTTCTGTGAAGATATGCTCTGTTGAACTCCCGTAAAAGCCAACAGCAGATCCGCTAATAAATACTTCTGGTTTATGCTCAAGTCTTTTTATTAAATCAATGACCTGTCTTGTTGCACTTATTCTGCTTGAGAGAATCTTTTGTTTTTTCTCTTTTGTCCAGTAACCGAACAGGGATTCACCTGCGAGATTGATTACACCATCAATAACAGGTAAATCTTTCGTATCGATATCATAGGAAATATACGTTTCGTTCTCCGTATTTTTATGCTGTTCAGGCGTACGTGTTACGATAAAAATATGATGATTTTTCGTTACCAGATATTTTTTTAGATGTTCTCCAATAAATCCAGTACCGCCAGTGATTATAATATTCATGGAATACCTCCGCTCATTTTCAGGTTATCGTTTCTGCATGTTCAGTGCAAATGATTCATGATATGATTGAGTAAGAAGGGGTGAGCGTATGAAAAAAATTACCCGAATTACGACACAAAAGAAAAATGCAAATCGCTATAATATATTTCTCGGTAATAACGATTCGGACGCTTATGCATTTAGCGTGGATGAAGCAGTTCTCATCGAATTTCACCTTCGAAAAGGTCTTGAGCTGGATGAAGAAACGATTGAAGCAGTCATTCAAAAAGATAATATCTATAAATCATATACCCAAGCTATCCATTATTTAAGCTACCGGATGCGATCCCGCAAAGAAGTATATGATTATTTAGCAAAAAAAGAGATACCACACCAGTATATTGAAGAAATCCTTCAAAGGTTAACAAAGGAAAAATTGCTGAATGACCGCGAATTTGCCGAAATGTTCATGCGTACTAGAATCAATACATCTACAAAAGGACCAAGGATAATTGCTAATGAATTAAAAGAAAAAGGGATTTCAAATCCAATTATTGCTGCTGTGCTTGAACTGTTTACATATGAAGTTCAATATGAAAAGGTCCATAAGTTAATGGATAAAAAAATGAAACAATCGAAGAAAGATTCCTTTCGCAAAAAATTGCAGCAGCTGCAAGTAAACCTAATGCAAAAAGGATATGCCCAAGAAGTAATCAAAGCTGTTACAAATGAATTTTATGAGGAGAAAGATGATAACGAAGAATGGGACGCACTTGTCTACCAAGGGGACAAGCTTTACAAAAAACACAGCACCAAACTCGAAGGGTATGAACTCCGCAACAAACTAACCCAAGCTCTCCATCAAAAAGGCTTCACCTTCGATCTTATCCAAGAATTCGTAAATAAAAAGATGGAGGAGTAGGCTGTTATCTTTATTCCTAAAATGAAATTGCCCAGGGAAACTGCTGCTGGAAGAGGGCAGTCGGATTGACGATATTTAAAGAGCAAAGGCAGGATTTTTTTCTAATTTAATTCCATTTTATAAGGAAAATTGATAAGCTATACTATAGAAGCGGGGGAGAATAAAATGAACTATCGTTACAGCGATTACTCAGTCGAACAACTATACAAAGAAGTTGCCGAGCTCAAAGAAAAAGCACAAAAAGCAGAACAGCTAGGCAATATCTCTGAAGTGCAAGTAAACGAAAGAAAAATGCAAGTAGCTATTTCATATACAATGAACCCAGAAGACTTTAAGCCAGAAGAAATATATAATTTAAAAACAGACCCAGGATTCCGGTTTAAAATAAATTATGTTGATGGCGTGTTCGCGTGGGGACAACGAATCAATCTTCTAGAAGAACTTTATGAAAAAGAAGAAGCCTTGCCGATTGCATTATTAGGAAAGAAAGTAAAACAATAAAATGAAGTCTCACAATAAAAATTCGACGTTGCCATATGAAAGGCAGCGTCGAAATAGTTTTTACAGAAACACTTGAGTTAAATCGGACTATCACCGACATAAAGTTTGCGCTGTAATTTATGCTCAGAGAAAATCCAGCCTGTATAGGAACTGATAATTTCCAGATCCGGGTTGATTTTTACTACAGCAACAAAGGGATAATAATCATTGGAACGGTAGCGTAAATCAATCAGCCTGACTTCTGTAAAGTCATCATACTCATTAATTTCCCAGCGGAATACAGGTGAAAAGTTCAAAAATGCTGCAATGTTTTTATCCGTTTTTGCCACTTCGACAATAGGCAGGTCTGGCAGCGGAATTTTCTTAAATTCATCAACGATTTCAATGTGACGATTTTCTACTCTTCCTACATAAAATCGATCCACTGTTGTAATCGCTACGCGCCAGTAATTTTGTTTTAATGTTGGTGAGGTTGCAATCTCAACTGTGTTCGGGAAATGATCTTTAATTTTGTTTACAATCTCCCGTTTATCCATATAGCGCTTAATATAATATAAGATAATCACAGTATAGATTGTAATCCAGGTATATGCCGGATTAGCGCCTAGAGCCCAGGCGACAATACCAACGACATTCAATGAGAATATATATGGATCAAATGTGTTTATAAAGCCTTTTGCTATCCATTTATCTGTAAAAGGCCTAAACGCTTGTGTGCCATATGCATTAAATAAGTCCACCGTTACATGAATAATGACGGCAAGAAAGGTCCACAGCCAGAGATGCAAAAAGCTCACTCCTGGTGCGAATAAATAAATGATGCCTGAGACAAGCAGTCCCCACAAAATGATGGCAGGGAGAGAGTGACTTGCCCCGCGATGGTGCCGTATATATGTTGCATTATTTTTCATTTTAAATACAGTATCAAAATCTGGTGCATGTGAGCCGACTACAGTCCCGACAAGCACGGCATTAAATAAAACAGGATCGCTTTGTACTGCAGGGTCCAATGTTGCCAGTCCTGCTAGAGAGACTCCCATTACTATATGTGTTGCAGTATCCATAGTAAAGGACCTACTTCCTTTAAATTTATTTAGGGGCCAGCTGTTTCTGGCACTACTTTAATTGTAACATAAAGAAGGTGTTATCATGTCAAAAGTTATATTACAAAATTTTAACATTAATGAATTTCAAGACGATTTGCTGCGCTGGTATGGAGCAAATAAACGGGCGTTACCATGGAGGGAAAATAAAGACCCCTATAAAGTATGGGTATCCGAAATCATGCTGCAACAAACAAAAGTCGATACGGTTATACCTTATTTTAATCAGTTTATCGCAAAATATCCAACAACCTATGCATTAGCAGAAGCTGATGAAGAAGATGTATTGAAAAGCTGGGAAGGGCTTGGTTATTACTCACGTGCTCGCAATCTGCAGGCAGCAGTTCGCGAAGTAGTGGAAAAATATGATGGGAAGGTTCCAGATGTTAAAGAGAATCTGGGTGAGCTTAAAGGTGTTGGACCATACACGAAAGGTGCAATTCTTTCTATTGCCTTTGATCAGCCAGAACCTGCTGTTGATGGGAATGTTATGCGTGTATTTTCACGTGTTTTACTAATAAATGATGATATTGCACTGGCCAGGACAAAAAAGCATTTTGAAGAGCTTGTACGAGAAGTGATTTCAAAGGAAGATCCATCCTCCTTTAACCAGGGAATCATGGATTTAGGTGCAACGATTTGTACGCCAAAATCTCCTGCCTGTCTTATCTGTCCCGTACAAAAACATTGCCGTGCTTTTGCAGTGGGGGCAGAAAACGAGCTTCCAGTAAAAAAGAAGGCGAAAAAACAAAAAACGATTGCTTATGCTGCATTAATTATTAAAAATCAAGAAGGAAAGTATGTTATTGAAAAAAGACCAGATACAGGACTTTTAGCAAACCTTTACCAATTCCCCATGGTACCGCTTGAAGAGGTTACATTTGAGACGATTCCATTATGGTTCTATGAAGAATATGGCTTGAGGATTCAAGTGAAAGAAAAACTTCAAGGGAAAGTAAAGCATGTCTTTAGTCATATTATCTGGCAGGTTGATGTTTATCATGCGGAAGTAGAAGAAGTGAAAATAGCGGATGACAGGCTGCGGTTCGTCGAACAAGAAGGACTTGATGCATTGCCGTTTCCAGTTTCACACCAAAAAGTAATGGATTATATAGAATAGGAAAAAGCTGTGTCCGCAAAATAAGGGATACAGCTTTTTTACAGTTGTATTTTGACTGGAAATAATAAACTTCATTTTCTCTTGTATAGCAATTTAATAAATGGATAAATTAATGACTACGGAGGTGATATTGATGGCTAAAAATCCTAACAAAACACAAGCGGGTACAAACATTCAAAAGGTGAAAGAGCAAAACCAAAAGGCTTCACAAGGTCAATATGGTACAGAGTTTGCTTCTGAGACTGATGCTCAAGAGGTTAAACGTCAAAACCAAAAATCTCAACAAAATAAGAAATAACTCCTTCGATAAAACAGAAACTGCAATGCGAATGACAGTTACTGTACCAGCTAACACAAATATACCTAGTTAAAATTTAATTTTAAAGCGGGATATAGTGATTATGCTGGAGAAAAGAGCTTCCTAGTTGCTGGGAAGCTCTTTTCTATTGGTGAAATATGTCATAAAACTTTAACTTTCAGAAGTCTGGCTTTATAATAGATGAAAGATAATAATGATAATAGTGAGGAATTAAAAAATAAAATAATTTGTAACGGTTAAAGTTATTCATTTTTAAGGGAAGGAAGATAACATGGTTGCTCCGGAGCCTGGAAAGAAAATAGAGATACAAAGCTATAAGCATAATGGAAATTTACATAGGATCTGGGAAAGCAGTCTCGTTTTAAAAGGAACTGAGTCAATTGTAATCGGAGCGAATGACCGGACGACTGTCACAGAGAGTGACGGCAGAAAGTGGATAACAAGAGAGCCAGCGATTTGCTACTTTCATTCAAAGTACTGGTTTAATATTATCGGCATGATTAGACAAGACGGCATTCATTATTACTGTAATATTGGATCACCATTCGTTTACGATGAGGAAGCATTAAAATATATTGACTATGATCTTGATGTAAAGGTTTTTCCCGATATGACTTACACACTGTTGGATGAAGATGAGTATGAAGAGCATAAACAGCTAATGAATTATCCCCATGTTTTAGACAGAATTCTAAAACAAAATTTATCCCATCTTTTGCGCTGGATTCATCAGCGTGAAGGTCCTTTTGCCCCTGATTTTATCGATAATTGGTATGAGCGATACTTAACATATCGTTGAGCCAGCACACTTAGAAATAGAAAAGAACGTAATTCAGCCTGGAATTACGTTCTTTTCTATTTTTTCTTGTCGTAAGAAAATTAAAATTTTTAAAAATAAATATTGCTATTTATTGGATAAGGACTATAATATTCTTAGATATTACAAAAATATTACAAAAATATTACAAACGAGGAGATACGAGATGTCAAAGGGGAAAATTTGGCTATGGGTCAGTTTAGGGGTTTTCATTCTTTTACTTGCAGGGGGCACTGGTTATTTTATGCTGCAGCGATCAGCGAATCCAGTCTTTGGAAATGAAGAATTTGAATTGTATGCAGAGAAGGTTGAAATGTTTATTGGAATGGACATGGATATGTCACCTTATGCCGCTTTTTCTGGAAAGGTAGAGGCGGAAAAGATGGAAAAGGTCTATCTCGACCCAGCGAAAGGCACGATTAAAGAAGTTTTTGTTTCCGAGGGAGATACGGTAGAGGAGGGTACAAAACTTTTTGAATATGAATTAACTGAGGATCTGACGATGGAGAAGGATCAGAAGCAGATTGAGCTGGAAATGGCCTACATGGAAATAAATCGTCTGCAAAAACAAAAAGAGCGTATGGAAAAACAAATTTCCGAAGCACAGATAGTTGTACATACAACAGCAGATAGCGAGGAAGAAGAATTTGAGCCAGCTGCAGATAAAGAAATGCTGCAGGAAGAACTGGAGCAGATAACTTTTGATTTACGAATGAGTAATTTACAAGCTGGACAAGTTCAAAAAGAGCTTGCTGCTTTTAAGGAAGAAGAAGAGTCACCAATTGTTGTAAGTTCTGGTCCAGGTGTAGTTCAGTCCATCAATCAGGATTTGATGGAGGGTATGCCTGTTGGTGAGGAGGGTGGAAGCAGTGGTCCACTGCTGTCTATTGTTTCAACGGGATCCTATTTAATTAAGAGTGAAGTGAATGAACTATTACTTGATACGATCGCGGTTGATGATGAAGTGCGAATTACAACGAAAAAAGGGATGGATGGCGAATGGATTGGGAAAATCATTGATATTGGGAAGCTTCCTGTAGGCAGTGAAGAGGAAGGAATGGAAGAGTTTTACTATGAGGAAGGTAATCCACAAACATCGAAATATCCTTTCACTGTTCTCTTAGAAGAGCATGAGGGTCTGGAAATTGGTTTCCATGTAAATGTAGAGCCAACGAATGCGACAGACGGGGATGATGCTAGTGGAGATGAGATTGCGATTCCAATAGACTATATTGTTCAAGATGATGAGGAGCCTTATGTTTGGGCTGTTGACCCGGAAACAAGTGAAGCATATAAACAAACAGTAGAGATGGTTGTAACGGATGACGGATTCCTAGCAGAGATTCTTTCGGGATTAACGATAGAGGACTATATTGTATATCCGGATCCTTCATTAAAAGAGGGAAAGAAGGTTGAGATTTTTGACGATGCTATGTTTGAAGAATATGAATAAATCTTACAAGCTTGGTAAAGAGGAAATTCCAATTCTTCGTAACATCAACCTTGAAGTAAAAGAAGGAGAATTTCTTGCGATTATGGGACCATCTGGTTCAGGCAAGACAACATTGATGAATATACTCGGCTGTCTTGACCTTCCTAGTTCCGGCACATTTGAACTTGAATCAATGGATATCATAACTGGCCGTGCAAATAAATTAGCTGAAATCCGCAATCAGTTTATTGGTTTCGTCTTCCAAACCTTTCATTTACTGCCACGGTTAACAGCACTGCAAAATGTTGAACTGCCTTTAATATATAATGGCATGAAGAAAAAGGAACGGAAAGAGTGGGCGCTGGATGCTTTAAAGAAAGTAGGCTTACAGGATAGAGTCCATTTTCGACCGCCTCAATTATCCGGGGGACAGAAACAGCGGGTCGCCATTGCACGAGCTATTGTCAATAAACCGAAATTTATTCTTGCTGATGAGCCGACGGGAGCGCTTGATTCAAAAACAGGTGAGCAAATCCTCTCCCTTTTCCAAGAATTAAATAAAGAAGGGGTAACCATCATCATGATAACGCATGATCAGGAAGTAGCAGATAAGGCGGATCGGATCATTTATATTCGTGATGGCGAACTATTTAATGAAAGGATTGAAGGAGCCTATGTTTGAGAATATTCGCATCTCTTTTCAATCCATCTGGGGGCATAAGCTTCGTTCATCTCTGACGATGCTCGGAGTAATTATCGGGATAGCTGCTGTAATTGCTATTTTTGCCATTGTTCAAGGCAGAAGTGAAGAGTTAAAGAGCAATCTAATTGGAATGGGTGACAATATCATAAATGTCGTGTATGAGGAAGCAGATATGTACGGCGAAGAGGGAATGTGGGGCGGTGAAGTTTCCTATAAAAGCGCTCCGCCAATAAAGGAAGAAGCGATTGAGGAAATTTTGTCCTATTCAAATGTAGAGGGGATGTCGGTCTATTATGAGGGCTGGCAGGAGGTCTATCATTTAATGAATGTCACCCACCCGCAAATGATAGGAATAGATGACAGATATCTTGAACTCTTCCCGGCTGATATTATTGAAGGAAGAGGGTTCAGTAATGCTGACTTTACTTCATTTAATCAAGTTGTCTTGATAAATGAAATGGCAATGAGTGAATTATTCCCTGAAGGTGATGCAATTCAACAAACAATTGATATTGCTGGTTTTCCGTTCAAAGTGGTAGGTATTTTCACTGATGGAGATACTGAAAGTGACTGGTATTATCCAGAGCCAAAGATTTATTTGCCAAATACAATCTGGCCGTTAATTCATGGATTTGACGCACCAATGCAAGTTGTGGTGCAAGCCAATTCTTCGGATACAATCCAAGAGGTTGGTTTAATGGCTGCAGATCGGCTAAATTCGGACTTGCCGCCATATGAAACAGCCATTTATCAAGTTGCTGACTTAGAGCGGATTATTGAAGAAATTTCAGAATATGATCGTGCCTTTGCTTTTATCCTCGGTGGGATTGCAAGTATTTCCCTGCTTGTAGGGGGAATTGGTGTGATGAATATTATGCTTGTTTCTGTTACTGAAAGAACAAGGGAAATTGGAATTAAAAAAGCATTAGGAGCAAAACGCCGCGTCATATTGGCACAGTTTTTAACAGAATCTGTGGTATTAACAAGTATAGGCGGTGTGCTGGGTATTCTTTTTGGTATTGGTATCGCTAAAGCAATCTCAGAATTTGCGAACATGCCATATTTCATTTCTGTACCTGCAATTATCGGTTCATTTATCTTTTCTATGCTAATCGGAATTATCTTTGGTCTGCTTCCATCTATAAAAGCTTCCAAACTGCAGCCTGTTGAGGCGTTGCGTTACGAGTAGAATCATTAATAACAGTTAATCATGTCCTTGCTGCGATAAGCAGCAAGGCATTTTATTTTACAATAGCACATAAAAGGTTAACAATAGGTAACGAAGAAGGCAGGATTTTAAACAACCTGCTGGCAGAGTATATAATAGAGGAAGATGGATGCAATGAGCAGTATAAAACAGTATTTGAATTTTGTTAAACCATATAAGTGGAAGATTTTTATAACCATTAGTATTGGGATTTTAAAATTTGGGATACCATTATTATTGCCGCTGATTTTAAAATATGTATTGGATGATATTATCGCGGTTGAAACGATGACGAATGATGAAAAAATAACGCAGCTTTTGTGGGTGATGGGAATTGCCTTTGTCATATTTTTTGTGCTGCGCCCGCCAATTGAGTACGCCCGACAATACTTAGCGCAATGGGTGGGGAATACGATTCTTTTTGATATTCGTGATAAATTGTTTTCCCATATCCAGCGCTTAAGCTTAAAGTATTATTCGAAAACTAAATCAGGTGAAATTATTTCCCGGGTAATTAATGATGTCGAACAAACGAAGGATTTTGTCATGACCGGCCTAATGAACATATGGCTGGATTTAATTACGATTCTAATTGCTCTTATTATTATGTTGACAATGGATATTCCGTTGACTCTTGTCGCAATTGCACTATTTCCTTTCTTTGGTTTCGCGATTAAATTCTTTTATAGTCGTTTAAGAAAACTTACTCGTGAACGATCACAGAAGCTGGCGGAAGTGCAAGGGCATTTACATGAGAGAATACAGGGCGTGCCTGTAACCCGCAGCTTTGCGTTAGAGGATTATGAGCAGGAACAATTTGAAGTCAGAAATAGAAGCTTCTTAAATAAAGCACTTGAACATACCGATTGGAATGCAAAGACTTTCGCTGTGACGAATACGATTACAGACCTTGCGCCATTACTGGTGATTGGTTTTGCAGCGTATCAGGTAATTAATGTAAATGTCACGATAGGAACAATGGTTGCTTTTGTCGGATTTATGGATCGTGTCTATAGTCCATTGCGCAGATTGGTTAACTCCTCGACGGTGCTTGTTCAATCTGTAGCTTCGATTGATCGTGTGTTTGAATTTCTAAATGAAAAATATGATATTACAGATAAACCTGATGCAGAAGAACTCAATCGTGTTGAAGGAACAGTAGAGTTTGAAAATGTCGCTTTTAAATATGACGAGAAAGAACTTCAAATCTTAAATGGAATTAATTTAAAAGTAGAAAAAGGTGAGACAGTTGCCTTTGTTGGGATGAGTGGTGGTGGTAAATCTACGCTGATAAGTTTGATACCTAGATTCTATGATGTAACTGGCGGAACAATCCGTGTAGATGGAATCGATATTCGCGATGTCAAAGCTCGTTCTTTAAGAAATAATATTGGAATGGTGCTGCAGGATAATATTTTATTTAGTGAGTCCATTGCAATGAATATTCGTATGGGAAATCCATATGCGACAGATGAAGAAGTGGTTGAAGCAGCAAAAGCGGCAAATGCGCATGATTTCATCATGAGTCTCCCTTATGGCTACAACACCCTAGTTGGAGAACGCGGTGTGAAACTATCTGGTGGTCAAAAACAGCGTGTTGCTATTGCGCGTGTTTTCCTGAAAAACCCGCCAATTCTTATCTTTGATGAAGCAACATCTGCACTTGATCTGGAAAGTGAACATTTGATTCAAGAAACAATGGAAAAACTGGCAGCAGAGCGTACGACCTTTATCGTCGCTCACCGTCTTGCTACGATAACCCATGCAGATACGATTGTTGTTATCGAAAATGGAGAAATCGTCGAAAAGGGCTCACATGAAGAATTAATGAAGAAACAGGGAAGCTACTATAATTTATATGAGATTCAAAATTTGGATAAAGAAGATTAAAAAAGAGGCGGGAATTGTCATTAATGACAATTCCCGCCTCTTTTAGTTCTCTGTTTCGCTCGCGGAAGTCCGCAATTCCTATTTCACGAAAAGCAAGAGGTATTCGAATGGCGGACATCTTAACGAAACAAATGCACTGTATATTTGATATTCGTATTAACTAATACATCTATTAAATACGGGTTCTATTTTGCCATTTCACCAAAGGCATAGTCTACTGCAGCTATGGTTTCTTCGATATCTGTTTCTGTATGCTCCGTTGTCAGGAACCATGCTTCATATTTGGAAGGTGCCAGATTGACGCCTTTTTCAAGAAGCAGTTTAAAGAACTTACCAAATGCTTCGCCATCTGTTGCTTCTGCTTCCGCATAATTTGTCACTTCATGTTTGCCGAAGAAAACAGTAAGTGCACCTTTCAAGCGGTTTAGCGTAATATCAATGCCATGTTTTTCAGCCTTTTCTAAAATACCAGCCTCAAGCTGTGCACCAAGGCGGTCAAGCTTATCATAAACACCTTCCTGCTGCAAGACTTCTAAGCAAGCAATTCCTGAAGCCATGGAAGCTGGGTTACCGGACATTGTGCCTGCCTGATATGCAGGTCCGAGTGGTGCCACCTGTTCCATAATATCTTTGCGTCCGCCATATGCGCCAATCGGCAGACCGCCTCCGATAATTTTACCCATTGCTGTCATATCTGGCTCGACACCGTAAACTTGCTGTGCACTTCCATATGTAAAACGGAATGCAGAAATGACTTCATCATAAATAACAAGTGCTCCAGCTGCGTGTGCCAAATCATTCACACCTTGGAGAAAACCTTCATGCGGCTCAACAATGCCGAAGTTCCCGACAATCGGTTCGACCATAACTGCAGCAATTTGATCGCCCCATTTTTCTAATGCCTTTTCTAATCCAGTTAAGTCATTAAATGGAACGGTAATTACGTCAGCTGCCGTTGTTGCTGGAACTCCCGCAGAATCTGGTGTACCTAAGGTTGATGGGCCGGAGCCTGCTTCAACAAGCACAGCATCAAAATGTCCATGGTAGCAGCCAGCAAATTTGATGATTTTATCGCGGCCAGTATAAGCTCGTGCAACACGAATCGTTGTCATGACTGCTTCTGTACCAGAATTATTAAAGCGAACCTTTTCTAATGAAGGTATTGCTTCTTTAAGCATTTTAGCAAATTTATTTTCCAGGCTTGTTGGTGCCCCGTAAAGTACACCATTCTCAGCAGCAGTCTGGATAGCCTTTGTAATATGCGGATGGGCATGTCCGGTAATGATTGGACCATAAGCTGCAAGATAGTCGATATATTTATTCCCGTCAACGTCCCAGAAATAAGCCCCTTTGCCGCGTTCCATATAAACGGGAGCACCGCCGCCAACTGCTTTATATGAACGTGAAGGTGAGTTAACCCCGCCGACAATATGTTCTAACGCTTCTTTATGCAGCGCTTCTGATTTCGAATGATTCATTTTATCTTCCTCCTTGAATATGCACGATATCATGCAATACAATTGTGCATGTCTTCTGCGATGTACTCGTATAATAGAGTAATGTGTTACATGCTTCCTTTTTAACTATATCAAAAAACAGCCTCACTGACAGTTGAGAGGTTATATATCATGATGTTTTCTATAAGCGTCGGCAAATGAATCAAGCAGATGTCTATGATATAGTGGAGATAATAGTTTGATGGAGGGATTGACATGACAATAGAAATTGGAAAAGAAGCAGCTGATTTTACATTGCCAAATCAAACAGGTAAAGAAATTAGCCTGAGTGATTATAGAGGGAAATATGTAATTTTATATTTTTATCCAAAGGATATGACACCAGGGTGCACGACACAGGCTTGTGATTTCCGTGATTACCATGAAAGTTTCGCAGAGCTTGATGCAGTTATTCTTGGAGTGAGCCCTGATCCAGCAGAAAGACATCAGAAGTTTATCGCCAAGCATGAATTGCCTTTCGAATTATTAGCTGACGAAGAGCATAAGGTTGCTGAAGCATTTGATGTTTGGAAGTTAAAGAAAAACTTTGGCAAGGAATATATGGGGATTGAGCGCTCCACTTTTATTCTTGATAAAGAAGGAAAGCTATTAAAGGAATTTCGGAAAGTGCGCGTCAAAGGGCATGTTGAAGCAGCACTGGAATATTTAAAAGAAGAAGCAAAGTAATCAACGAGGGGTTTAACATCAACTAAAAGCATAGAGGAGGAAGTATCATGATCGTATTTTCAGCAAATATTTCAACAAAGCACAGAGAGAAGCTGCAGGAAGAATTTCCTGAGCAGCATTTTGTTTTCTGTGACAGCCCGGAGGAAGCAAAGAAATATACAGATAAAGCGGAAGTATATGTAACCTATGGTAATGATGTAGACGAAAAGCTGATCAATCAAGCTAAACAATTAAAATGGGTTGCCTGTATATCTGCAGGGGTTGATGAATTCCCGCTGAAAAAGCTTGAGGAAGAAGGAATACGCTTAACAAACGTGCGCGGAATTCATAAGATTCAAATGGCTGAATATGCAATCACGATGCTGCTGCAAGTGTATCGTAATTCTAAAACACTGATAGAAAATGAAAAGCAGGCTGCTTGGGATAAAAGTGTTAGAGTTCAGGAAATTACCGGAAAGAGAATTCTTATTCTTGGCACAGGAGCTATTGGCGGAGAAACTGCCCGTTTGGCAAAGGCCTTTCGAATGAAAACAATCGGTATTTCCCGGAGCGGAAAAAATGTAGAGAATTTTGATGAAGTTTATCAGACATCGAAGCTGCTTGATGTTTTGCCTGAAGCAGATCTAATTGTTTCTGTTATTCCAAGCACACAGGAGACAAAACATCTATTTACATATGAACAGTTTGCTGCAATGAAGCCAACTGCAGTATTCCTCAATATGGGGCGGGGTGATCTTTTAAAAGAAGATGATCTGCTGCGTGCTATTCAAGAGAAAGAATTTGCACATGCTGTTCTCGATGTATTTGAACAAGAGCCTCTACCAGTAAATCATCCTTTCTGGCAAGAAGAAAATATAACCGTAACACCGCATATTTCCGGTTTATCTCCAGCGTATGTTGAACGGGCACTAAAGATTTTTGCAGAGAACCTTAAAGTGTATGAAAACGGAGAAAATGATTATCGAAATGTAGTTAATCTAAAGCATGGTTATTAATGAATTTATATATACTTGAGAAAACAGAGAGAGAAATGCACTATTTTACCTATAGTAAAGTTACTTATATTGACAGCGCGCTCTTAAAAAAGTAAACTAATTATAAAGATTATAATCTAATAATGTTATTTGAAAGCAATAATTTATTGAAAGCGAGGTTGTTGACGGTGTCTGAAAAGAAATTACGTGATGCGATAGATACATTAAAAGAGTCAGGCGTCCGTATTACCCCACAACGTCATGCGGTTCTAGAGTATCTTCTTAATGCTATGATTCACCCTACAGCAGATGAAATCTATAAAGCGCTGGAGGGGAAGTTTCCAAATATGAGTGTTGCAACAGTTTATAATAATTTACGTGTGCTGCGCGAGATTGGTCTTGTTCGAGAATTAACCTATGGTGATTCATCCAGCCGTTTTGATTGTAATACATCGGAAGAACATTATCATATTATCTGTGAGGAATGCGGAAAAATAGTTGACTTCCATTATCCTTCACTGGAAGAAGTAGAATCATTAGCTGAACAAGTGGCAGGTTTTGATATTAGTCACCATCGCTTAGAACTCTATGGTATCTGTAAAGAATGTAAAGATACTGCTGCACAGAAACATTAATTTAATTATTCCATTGAAAAGCCACTAGCAATTTTGCTAGTGGCTTATTTTTGTGTGCCCGGCATGGGTGTAATCTCTAGGGTGAAAGTCCAGAACCATGAAGGCAGAAGTAGTGGTTAGCCTAACGCAAGGGTGTCCGTGGCGACTCGGAATCTGAAGGAAGCGGACGGCAAACTTCCTGTGCATCATTAATTAATTCGAAAGTGACAGTTCCATATGCTGAGTGGAAGGGATACCCTTGCTTGAACAATAGTTTTCTATGCTCATTTGATGACAGAGATATAAGAATTTCAGTTAACTACCTATTTTAGGTAGAGGGGGCTCATCGATGAAAATACTTTTGAAGATGAAATTGATAAAAAATATAAAAAAGTAACTGCAAAAATTAGCCGGTACAGGACTATACGAGTTAAGAATATAACGCCATAATATGAAGAGGCGTCTGTCTACTGATGCAGTTAGACTTCAGCCCCCATTCGTCCAATTAATTGATAAAGGAGACGTTCCAAAAAAAAAGTGGACCTCCATAGATTTGACAACTAACCTATATCATTCTGCCAATCTCCTTAAAATTATTTTTGCATGAAATTTAATCTACAATGTCGAGTAAATGAGTGACTATTGCGCTGGAAGTGATTGTTCCAACTTTAATAAAAAGATAAAGCTAAAAACATAAGCAAAATGGTTACCGTCCCCGTTATGAGCGGCAGCTGGTAGTTTTGTGGAACAAGACGGGAAAGTGGTTGCCGGTCTTTTTCGGTCAATCGGCTGAAGATGTGTTGAAAACTATAAAAAACAATATCAAAGAAACGTCCCTTTATTACATAACCCGCCATAGAGAGGAGGATGAGCGTAATGCCAATAACAAAAGATACATTAATATAGGCTAAAAGATCTGCTTGTTTGTAAAAAAATAAAGCAAGCAGGAATATGAGTAATTGCGTTATACTGTTCCAAATCAAGATTTTTTTGAGCATGCAGGGTAACTTCCTTTATTAGAAAATGAATAAAAAGTTCTTGCTGATTTATGAATCTACTGGTATATTATACTATGAAAGCGCATTCAATCAAGAATTATGCTGAAAGGCAGCATAAAAACGATAATCAATTATAGCGACTAGCCGTGAAATAACGGGGATATTCATCTCCTCCAAGTCTTGAAGACCCTGAAGCAATAACAGCCCCAGAATGATAGATTTCTCTCTGGCGCTCTATTACTGACAGGCTACATATGTACTGTGAAAACCAAGTGAAAAAATGTACTAAGCCTTTTAGTTAATCAAAACAGCTCAAAAGAGTGGGGCAATACGGAATTAACACTCGATTGATATAGAAATTGGGGTAACAACTTGTCACATCCTTTTTAGTTATTTTGAGTGTGTGGTTACCTCATAAATAACCTATTTTTAAGGGGGTGGCAATTTTTTTTGTGTTAAAACGCTTAAAAATAACTGGAACACAAGTTATTACTAGGAAACATTCGACAATATCCACTACACAGGAGGGAGGGGATTATGAAATCTTTCCATTATGATGAAAAAAAACCTTTCAATTATTGAGAAAAGAATGTACAATTATGTAAATTGTAGTATAATATATCATTAAATATATAAAAAAGGGTGGTTTACGAATGAAAAAGTCAAAATATTATCTCTTTACTGTACTTGCCTTAATGCTGGTACTAGCACTTTCGGCTTGCAGCAGTTCTGATTCAGATTCTGGATCAGATGCAAATTCTGATGCAGGCTCAGATACAAGCAGTGAAGAAGGTACTGATGCTGCAGAAGATGGAGAAGCTTCAGGCGAACAGGTGTTTAACATGATTGAAACAGCTGAGATACCTACTGGTGACCCGTCACTTGCTACAGATGCGGCTAGCTTTATTGTATTTGGACAAACAATGGAAGGTCTTTATGTTTTAGATGAAAATGATACGCCTATCCCTGCGATTTCAGATGGTGAACCTGAAGTAAGTGATGATGGCAAGGTCTATACATTTAAATTACGGGAGGATGCTGAATGGTCTAACGGTGACCCTGTAACTGCCCATGACTTTGTGTATTCTTGGCAAAGAGCATTAAATCCTGATACTGGATCAGAGTATGCATACATGTTCTCTGGAATCATTGAAAATGCAACAGAAATCATGAATGGTGAAAAAGATCCTGAAGAATTACAAGCTGAAGCGAAAGATGATTACACGCTTGAAGTAACATTGGAACAACCTGTTGAATATTTGGATTCTCTATTGGCATTTGGAACTTACTTACCACTAAATGAAGCATTTGTTGAAGAGCAAGGAGACAGCTTCGGAACAAATAGTGAAACCATGTTAGCAAACGGACCATTTGTATTAACAGAGTGGGACGGAAGCGGCCTAACTTGGAAGTATGTGAGAAATGACCATTATTATGATAAAGAAAACGTAGCTTTAGACGAAGTAAATGTACAAGTTGCGAAAGAACCAAGTACTGCGGTTAATCTATTTGATACAGGTGAAGCGGATCGTACAGCTGCATTAAGCGCTGAATATGCACTTCAATACCAAAATGATGAGAATGCTTCTACATTTGAAGAAGGTAGCTCATGGTATTTGAAATTTAACCAGGAACGTGATGGTGAAGAAACACCATTAGCAAATGAAAATATCCGTAAAGCATTAGCGATGGCTTTTGACAAAGAAGCATTTACAGCAACAGTTTTAGCGAACGGTTCTGTACCAAGTGATGGATATGTGCCAAGAGGTTTGGCAAACAATCCTGAGAGTGGCGAAGATTTCCGTGAAGAAAGCGGAGACTTGATTGGATATGACGTAGAAAAAGCCCAAGAGTACTGGGAAAAAGGTTTAGAAGAATTAGGAGTGGAAGAACTTACACTTAATTATTTAAGTGATGATACAGAAAACGCGAAGAAAACAAGTGAATATTTCCAAAACCAGCTGCAAACAAATCTGGAAGGATTGACAATTGAGTTAAGAAACGTACCTTTTAAAGTGCGTTTACAAGAGACTACTAGCCAAGACTATGACATTGTTATGCATGGCTGGGGACCAGACTACTTAGATCCGATGACATTCCTTGATCTATATGTTACAGATGGAACAAACAACAATACTGGGTATTCCAATGAAAAATATGATCAATTAATTGATGATGCAAAAGTGAAGTATGCGAATGACCCTGAAAAGCGTTGGGAAGCAATGTTGGAAGCTGAAAAGCTATTGATTCAAGAAGATACAGTAGTTGCTCCAATCTATCAAAGAGGACGACTTGTTCTTATTAAACCAAATGTAAAAGGCTTTGAAGAACATTTATTTGGACCAGACTATTCACTTAAAAATGTATATATGGAAAACTAATTTTGCTATAGCTCTATAAAGTGAACAGCAACAAAAAGGAAAGAGAGTATTCCGTAAAAATACTCTCTTTTCCCATGTATACCCCTTTTTTATTAGAAAATTTTTATTTTTAGCACATAGGAGGAAATACCAATGGCGAAGTATCTCATAAAGCGTTTGATTTATTTGGTGATTACGCTATTTATTATAACTTCATTAACCTTCTTTTTAATGAAGTTCTTGCCTGGTAGCCCATTCCAAAATGAAGAAAAGCTCACGGAAGACCAGCGAGTAATTTTAGATGAGAAGTATGGGTTAGATCAGCCAATTCCTGTGCAATATGCCAATTATATGGTGAATATTGTGAAGGGTGATTTGGGTGTTTCGTTTCAGTTCGACAATCAGCCAGTAACAAAATTGTTAATGAACCGTGTAGGTCCATCGTTACAGCTTGGTTTCCAGGCGATGTTTATTGGAACCATTATTGGTATATTACTAGGCGCTTTAGGAGCTATGTTCCAGAATACTTGGATTGATTATGGGAGTACATTTTTAGCGGTATTGGGCAAATCGATACCATCTTTCGTATTTGCAGCACTATTGCAGTATGTCATCGGTGTTAAACTCGGATGGCTGCCTGTTGCTTCCTGGAACGGATTTGCATCGTCCATTATGCCGACCATTGCTTTGGCAATATTCCCTATTGCAACTGCGGCTCGTTTTATGAGAACAGAGCTGATCGAGGTTTTTGGTTCGGATTATATAACACTCGCAAAAGCAAAAGGAAACTCAAGAATGGAAGTGGCTTTCAAACATGCTATCCGTAACGGGTTAATTCCTCTTGTAACCGTGCTTGGTCCGATGGCTGTAGGCTTGATGACAGGATCAATGGTGGTAGAAAAGATATTTGCAATTCCAGGAATCGGGGAACAATTTGTAAAATCAATTATGACAAATGATTTTCCAATTATCATGGGGACGACCATCTTTTTCGCCTTCCTGTTGACAGTGATTATTTTAATCGTGGATATTTTATATGGAATTATTGATCCAAGGATTCGTTTGCAAGGAGGGGATAAATCATGATGAATGCTCCAGAGAAGATTGAAAAGCACCGATTTGATCCCGCGCCAACGGATCATTCTGATATTGAAAAGATTGAGAAACCACAGCTTTCATTCGCAAAAGATGCATGGCTTCGGGTCCGGAAAAATAAAGCGGCAATCGTTAGTGCAGTTCTATTTTTACTTGTTATCATAATGGCAATTATTGGACCGCATCTTTCAAAATTTGATCCTTATGCGCAAAATGTTACCCATGGGAATCTACCGCCTCGTGTACCTGTTTTAGAGGATATGGGGATATTTGATGGCAGCCAAAAAATCGGCGGTGTAGAAACAAATAAATATGAAGATATGAATATAGAAGAGTATTATTGGTTTGGAACGGACAGTTTGGGGCGCGATCTATTCTCACGTGTTTGGTTAGGAACAAGGGTATCGCTTTATATTGCGTTTTTAGCTGCGCTCATTGACATGGTAATTGGCGTTGCTTACGGATTAATTTCCGGTTTCAAAGGCGGCAGAGTTGATAATGTCATGCAACGTATCCTAGAGGTTATATCCGGTATCCCTAACTTAATTGTCGTAATATTAATGCTCTTAATCCTGAAACCAGGTATCATGTCGATTACTATCGCTCTGGTTATCACCGGTTGGGTAGGCATGGCCAGGGTTGTCAGGGGACAAGTGCTCAAATTAAGGAATCAGGAGTATATACTTGCCTCGAGGACACTTGGTGCAGGTAACTTTAGATTACTATTCAAACATTTATTACCCAATTTATCCGGGGTTATTATTATAAATACAATGTTCACAATTCCCAGTGCAATCTTTTTCGAGGCCTTTTTAAGCTTTATCGGTATCGGCTTACAGGCACCCGAAGCATCTCTGGGTACACTTATTGAGGATGGATATAAAACATTTCAATTCTTACCTCATTTAATGGTTATTCCGTGTATCGTGATTTGTATTATTTTGATTGCTAGTAATTTAATGGGAGATGGACTTCGTGACGCATTTGATCCTAAAATGCGTGATTAATAAATGAGGTGAAACGACTTGAAAAAAATATTGGAAGTAGAAGATCTACATATTTCTTTCCATACATTTGCAGGGGAAGTGCAGGCCATTCGAGGCGTGAACATTGACTTGTACGAGGGTGAAACACTTGCCATAGTAGGGGAGTCAGGCTCAGGTAAATCGGTAACAACGAAGTCGATTATGCGACTGTTGCCACCTGACAATTCGGAAATAAAACAGGGGAAAATTCTTTTTAAAGATACAGATATTGCGAAAGCAACGGAAAAACAGATGCAAAAAATTCGCGGAAAAGATATTTCGATGATCTTTCAGGATCCGATGACCTCGTTAAATCCAACGATGACAATTGGGAAGCAGATTATGGAACCACTTTTAAAGCATCAAAAACTTAGCAAAGACAAGGCAAGAGAAAGGGCGTTGCGGCTGCTTGAACTCGTAGGTATTCCAAAACCGGAAATCCGGATCAAACAATACCCGCACCAATTTTCAGGTGGAATGAGACAACGGGTTGTGATTGCGATTGCGCTTGCTTGTGCTCCGAAAGTATTAATTGCGGATGAACCAACTACAGCCTTGGATGTTACCATTCAGGCACAGATATTGGATTTAATGAAAGAATTGCAAAAGCAAATTGAAACATCGATCATTTTTATCACACATGATTTAGGTGTTGTTGCGAATATTGCTGACCGTGTAGCCGTCATGTATGGGGGAAAGATTGTAGAAGTCGGAACAGTGGACGAGATATTTTACAATCCACAACATCCTTATACATGGGGATTAATCAGCTCCATGCCTGGTTTAGATACAGGAGATGAGGAATTATATGTCATTCCAGGCACACCACCGGATTTGCTGCATCCGCCAAAGGGCGATGCGTTTGCACCAAGAAACCGATATGCCATGAAAATAGATCTTGAGGAAGAACCGCCAATGTTCCAGGTTTCGGATACCCATTTTGCCGCTACTTGGCTGCTTCATCCGGATGCACCTAAAGTAGAACCACCTGCGGCAGTCAAAGAAAGAATGGCTAAATACCAAGAGAAACAAGCGGCTTCTTTAAAGGGGGAACAGTGAAGTGGCTGAATTAGAAAAGTTATTGGAAGTTAAAAATCTCAAGCGACACTTTAACGTTGGCAAACCAAGTGAAGTTCGGGCTGTGGATGACATCACTTTTGATATATATAAAGGCGAAACATTAGGACTTGTTGGTGAATCCGGATGTGGTAAATCAACGACCGGAAGAACCATTATCCGTTTGTATGACGCGACAGGCGGTGAAGTGCTTTATCGAGGTGAAAGTGTCCACGGGAAAAAGTCAAATTCAGAACTGAAAAAGTTCAACCGTAATATGCAGATGATTTTTCAGGACCCCTATGCTTCGTTAAATCCAAGAATGAAGGTATCAGACCTGATTGCTGAGGGCATTGATATCCACCGTCTGGCGAAATCGCCAAAAGAGCGTCTGGAGAAAGTATATTCCCTGTTGGAAACGGTCGGTTTAAACCGTGAACATGCGAACCGCTTTCCACATGAGTTTTCCGGCGGACAAAGACAAAGGATAGGAATTGCAAGGGCATTAGCAGTCGAACCTGAATTTATCATCGCGGATGAGCCCATCTCGGCTTTGGATGTGTCGATTCAAGCCCAGGTAGTTAACTTACTGAAAAAACTGCAGAAGGAAAAAGGACTCACCTTTTTATTCATTGCGCACGATTTATCCATGGTGAAATATATTAGTGATCGAATCGGTGTCATGTATTTTGGTAAATTAGTCGAGCTTGCACCTGCTGAGGATATCTATCGCAATCCGATGCATCCATATACACAGTCCTTGCTTTCCGCGATCCCATTGCCGGATCCGGACTACGAACGTACGCGTAAACGTCAAGCATATGATTCTGCTTCCCATCATTACGCTGAAGGCGAAGAAGTAACCATGCGGGAGATTGCTCCAGGGCATTTTGTCAATTGTTCGGAAAAAGAATTTAAACAAATGCAGAAAGATTATAAAAGTAAATAAACAGCAGCGTGGAGTCCATTGGGTTCCACGCTGTTTTTGTCTGCCCTGCATGGGTGAAAGCCCCGATCTAGGAAGGCGGGAGTAGTGATTAACTTTACGCAATGTTGTCCGTGGTGACGCGGAATCTAAAGGAAGCGACAGGCAAACTTCCGGTCCGAGGAACCACGAACTTCATATAAGGCTGTGTATCACTGGATGAGTTTGTAAAACAAGATATAACAATGCTTTTGAATTAAATACAATTCAACGGTGGATTAATTCTATGGGAAATTCTATAAATCTAAAATGTACTCTGCCTTAAGACATATTAATAGAGCTTTAATTATGTGGGCAAGGAAAAAGTATAAGTAATTAATCGAAGGAAAGTTATGCCCAAAGGTGAATGAAAAGAAGTCAGCAGTTGACTGTCCGTGGAGGAGGAAACTTCTACGTTTCAGCATCACCTCATCACGAAAATCCAACTGCGTATAGCGAAACAGAGTCTTAAACGAATGAAAGCGAAAGTAAGGGAAAATTCTTCTAGAAAGATGCCTTACTCGATGGAATACTGGATTAAGAATAACGGGTTGGTGTGGTTATTTCGCGTCGGCAGATACTCGTCCTTCTTTGGAGACTTGAATGCTAGATACATCGGAGACTTCGCATATACATATGGAAAGAGTGGAAGAAGCCAAGGACAAAGATACAATACCTGGTGAAGTTGGAGGTGCCTTACTGGCAAGCTTATGAGTGTGCAAACAGTCGAAAGGGCTATTAGCGAATCGCAAATAGCTCAATACTATACAGAACCCTCGGCAACTCTTAGTAGAGAATCCAAGGGCTGAGGAGTCTATACGACCGTTATGAATTCTTGCGTTATCAATCTTAGTTGGACCGCCGTATACGGAAGCGTACGTACGGTGGTGTGAGAGAAGAGAGGCTAGTCACCTCTTCCTACTCGATTTATTTACTTATTATCTTTCTTTTTCGCATAGCTGCGTTTATTGTATTTTTCGTCGAACTCTTCACCCTCAAGATTTTTGTCTAATGTGAGGGGCTGTTTACAGTGCATACAAGCATCTACACGACCGAGCATTTTTGTCGGCTTCTCACAGTTGGGACAGACGATTGGGACCGCCCGAAGTGATAATGTTCCAATCCATAGATAAACAATTAAACTTAAGAAAATCATTAACAATCCTAATATGAAGAAAATAACCATCAGCCATTCTGTCTTTTTAAGTAAAAGTCCGACATACATAAGAAGTATTCCACCGAAAATCAGAATTAAAGCAAATGAACGTATTTTATTTATTTTACTAGAGTAGACCAATTGTGCCATGTTCTTTCAAATTCCTCCCTTAGTATTCCATTGTAGTATAGCATATTTTTATAAAAAGATAATGAATAAACCCGGACTTTCTGTAAACGTGTTTAATAGAAATAAATGTAGAATAGAGGTTTTTATTAAAGTTGCTGGCATTGAAATTTATGGTAAGGATATGAGCTATAGACAAAAAACAATTGAATAGGGTTTTGATGAGCAAAAGAGAAAAAGAAATTTTTTTGATATTATATAGAAGGAATAGAAAAAGACATTCCCGATAAATTAAATGATAATTTAAACTTGTTTTTTTGTGTTGACTTAATTATTATCTCGTGATAAATTTAATAGCGTCGTCAAAACGAATCCGAAACGGAAAAGATTTAACGACAAATAATTTTAAATTATAGTTGACACGATGAACCGATACGTGTTATATTATAAAAGTCGCCGCTCGAAAGCGGTTGAGAAAAATTGCTCTTTGAAAACTGAACAAAACAACCAGTATGTCAAGCGGAATCGCATTTATGCGATAAAGCGAAAGTTATAATGGGAAACCCCGTTTTCTATTATAACAACTCGGAAGATGAAATCTTACGAGTATAAACAGCTAAGATACTTTATAGAAGTAACGGTGTTATTTCTATTCAAACACTTTAATGGAGAGTTTGATCTTGGCTCAGGACGAACGCTGGCGGCGTGCCTAATACATGCAAGTCGAGCGCGTGAAACTTTTCAGATCTCTTCGGAGTGACGAATTGTGGATCGAGCGGCGGACGGGTGAGTAACACGTGGGCAACCTGCCTGTAAGATCGGGATAACTTGCGGAAACGTGAGCTAATACCGGATAATGTCTTTTACCTCCTGGTAAAAGAATGAAAGACGGTTTTGCTGTCACTTACAGATGGGCCCGCGGCGCATTAGCTAGTTGGTGGGGTAATGGCCTACCAAGGCGACGATGCGTAGCCGACCTGAGAGGGTGATCGGCCACACTGGGACTGAGACACGGCCCAGACTCCTACGGGAGGCAGCAGTAGGGAATCTTCCGCAATGGACGAAAGTCTGACGGAGCAACGCCGCGTGAGTGATGAAGGTTTTCGGATCGTAAAACTCTGTTGTTAGGGAAGAACAAGTACGAGAGTAACTGCTCGTACCTTGACGGTACCTAACCAGAAAGCCACGGCTAACTACGTGCCAGCAGCCGCGGTAATACGTAGGTGGCAAGCGTTGTCCGGAATTATTGGGCGTAAAGCGCTCGCAGGCGGTCTTTTAAGTCTGATGTGAAATCTTACGGCTCAACCGTAAGCGGTCATTGGAAACTGGAGGACTTGAGTACAGAAGAGGAGAGTGGAATTCCACGTGTAGCGGTGAAATGCGTAGAGATGTGGAGGAACACCAGTGGCGAAGGCGACTCTCTGGTCTGTAACTGACGCTGAGGAGCGAAAGCGTGGGGAGCAAACAGGATTAGATACCCTGGTAGTCCACGCCGTAAACGATGAGTGCTAGGTGTTAGGGGGTTTCCGCCCCTTAGTGCTGAAGTTAACGCATTAAGCACTCCGCCTGGGGAGTACGGCCGCAAGGCTGAAACTCAAAAGAATTGACGGGGACCCGCACAAGCGGTGGAGCATGTGGTTTAATTCGAAGCAACGCGAAGAACCTTACCAGGTCTTGACATCCCACTGGCCGCTATGGAGACATAGCTTTCCCTTCGGGGACAGTGGTGACAGGTGGTGCATGGTTGTCGTCAGCTCGTGTCGTGAGATGTTGGGTTAAGTCCCGCAACGAGCGCAACCCTTGATCTTAGTTGCCAGCATTTAGTTGGGCACTCTAAGGTGACTGCCGGTGACAAACCGGAGGAAGGTGGGGATGACGTCAAATCATCATGCCCCTTATGACCTGGGCTACACACGTGCTACAATGGATGGAACAAAGGGGAGCAAAACCGCGAGGTCAAGCAAATCCCATAAAACCATTCTCAGTTCGGATTGCAGGCTGCAACTCGCCTGCATGAAGCCGGAATCGCTAGTAATCGTGGATCAGCATGCCACGGTGAATACGTTCCCGGGTCTTGTACACACCGCCCGTCACACCACGAGAGTCGGTAACACCCGAAGTCGGTGAGGTAACCTTTATGGAGCCAGCCGCCGAAGGTGGGACCAATGATTGGGGTGAAGTCGTAACAAGGTAGCCGTATCGGAAGGTGCGGCTGGATCACCTCCTTTCTAAGGAATAATAGAAAGCGCAGGCGACCGTTAAGAAACGTACAAACTGGAGCACTTTGTAATGAGATAAAGGAAACACAGCGACTGTAAGGAGCTGATGTTGACTTATCGATTGGAAAAGTGTGAAGTTTGATAGTTTCTGGTCGCCGGAGCTAGACTATAACGGAACATCTAACTTTGTTAGATGAAACATACTGTGTTGTTTGGTTCAGTTTTGAGAGAGCAAATCTCTCGATTTGTACCTTGAAAACTAAATAAGAGTAACAACGACATCATTTTATTAATAAATGTAAGACCAGGTTTATTTGATAAACCTAAAAGGCAAAATTAAAGCTTTATTTACTGTAACTTAGTTAAGTGAATAAGGGCGCACGGTGGATGCCTTGGTACTAGGAGCCGAAGAAGGACGGGACTAACACCGATATGCCTCGGGGAGTTGTAAGTAAACGCTATATCCGAGGATTTCCGAATGGGGAAACCCACTGTTCGTAATGGAACAGTACGTATATCTGAATTCATAGGGTATACGAGGCAGACCTAGGGAACTGAAACATCTCAGTACCTAGAGGAAGAGAAAGAAAATTCGATTTCCCAAGTAGCGGCGAGCGAAACGGAAAGAGCCCAAACCAGTAAGCTTGCTTACTGGGGTTGTAGGACACTCCATACGGAGTTACAAAGAAATTCTTTAGACGAATCGACCTGGAAAGGTCAGCCGCAGAAGGTAACAGCCCTGTAATCGAAAAAGAGTTTCCTCCGGAGTGTATCCTGAGTACGGCGGAACACGAGAAATTCCGTCGGAATCCGGGAGGACCATCTCCCAAGGCTAAATACTACCTAGTGACCGATAGTGAACCAGTACCGTGAGGGAAAGGTGAAAAGCACCCCGGGAGGGGAGTGAAATAGAACCTGAAACCGTGTGCCTACAAGTAGTCGAAGCCCGTTAATGGGTGACGGCGTACCTTTTGTAGAATGGACCGGCGAGTTACGATTACATGCAAGGTTAAGTGGAAGACACGGAGCCGCAGCGAAAGCGAGTCTGAATAGGGCGTTTATAGTATGTGGTCGTAGACCCGAAACCGTGTGATCTACCCATGTCCAGGGTGAAGGTCAGGTAACACTGACTGGAGGCCCGAACCCACGTATGTTGAAAAATGCGGGGATGAGGTGTGGGTAGGGGTGAAATGCCAATCGAACACGGAGATAGCTGGTTCTCTCCGAAATAGCTTTAGGGCTAGCCTCAAAAAAAGAGTACTGGAGGTAGAGCACTGATTGAACTAGGGGCCCTCACCGGGTTACCGAATTCAGTCAAACTCCGAATGCCAGATACTTATTTTTGGGAGTCAGACTATGGGTGATAAGGTTCATAGTCGAGAGGGAAACAGCCCAGACCGCCAGCTAAGGTCCCAAAGTATACGTTAAGTGGAAAAGGATGTGGAGTTGCCCAGACAACCAGGATGTTGGCTTAGAAGCAGCCACCATTTAAAGAGTGCGTAATAGCTCACTGGTCGAGTGACTCTGCGCCGAAAATGTACCGGGGCTAAACGTATCACCGAAGCTGCGGATTGTTCTTACGAACAATGGTAGGAGAGCGTTCTAAGTGCTGTGAAGTCAGACCGTGAGGACTGGTGGAGCGCTTAGAAGTGAGAATGCCGGTATGAGTAGCGAAAAAAGAGTGAGAATCTCTTTCACCGAATGCCTAAGGTTTCCTGAGGAAGGCTCGTCCACTCAGGGTTAGTCGGGACCTAAGCCGAGGCCGAAAGGCGTAGGCGATGGATAACAGGTTGATATTCCTGTACCACCTCATGATTGTTTGAGCAATGGGGGGACGCAGAAGGATAAGGAATGCGCACGGATGGAAGTGTGCGCCCAAGCAGTGAGAAAGTCAGATAGGCAAATCCGTCTGGCAATTTCAAGCTGTGATGGGGAGGGAAATTTAGTACCGAAGTTCCTGATTTCACACTGCCAAGAAAAGCCTCTAGTTAGATCATAGGTGCCCGTACCGCAAACCGACACAGGTAGGCGAGGAGAGAATCCTAAGGTGAGCGGGAGAACTCTCGTTAAGGAACTCGGCAAAATGACCCCGTAACTTCGGGAGAAGGGGTGCTCCTTTAAGGAGGAGCCGCAGTGAATAGGCCCAAGCGACTGTTTAGCAAAAACACAGGTCTCTGCGAAGCCGAAAGGCGAAGTATAGGGGCTGACACCTGCCCGGTGCTGGAAGGTTAAGGGAAAGAGTTAGGGTTTTACCCGAAGCTTAGAACCGAAGCCCCAGTAAACGGCGGCCGTAACTATAACGGTCCTAAGGTAGCGAAATTCCTTGTCGGGT
This sequence comes from Oceanobacillus sp. FSL H7-0719, assembly GCF_045040795.1. Taxonomy (GTDB): domain Bacteria; phylum Bacillota; class Bacilli; order Bacillales; family Amphibacillaceae; genus Oceanobacillus. The sequence goes on from NZ_CP150301.1 coordinate 3,783,880, forward strand.
AAGTTCCGACCCGCACGAAAGGTGCAACGACTTGGGCACTGTCTCAACGAGAGACCCGGTGAAATTATACGATGTGTGAAGATGCACATTACCCGCGACAGGACGGAAAGACCCCGTGGAGCTTTACTGTAGCCTGATATTGACTGTTTGTGCAGCTTGTACAGGATAGGTGGGAGCCTTAGAAGCGAGAGCGCTAGCTTTCGTGGAGGCACCCGTGGGATACCACCCTAGCTGTATGAACATTCTAACCCAGGACCGTGATCCGGTTCGGAGACAGTGTCAGGCGGGCAGTTTGACTGGGGCGGTCGCCTCCTAAAAGGTAACGGAGGCGCCCAAAGGTTCCCTCAGAATGGTTGGAAATCATTCGTAGAGTGTAAAGGCAGAAGGGAGCTTGACTGCGAGACTTACAAGTCGAGCAGGGACGAAAGTCGGGCTTAGTGATCCGGTGGTTCCGCATGGAAGGGCCATCGCTCAACGGATAAAAGCTACCCCGGGGATAACAGGCTTATCTCCCCCAAGAGTTCACATCGACGGGGAGGTTTGGCACCTCGATGTCGGCTCATCGCATCCTGGGGCTGTAGTCGGTCCCAAGGGTTGGGCTGTTCGCCCATTAAAGCGGTACGCGAGCTGGGTTCAGAACGTCGTGAGACAGTTCGGTCCCTATCCGTCGTGGGCGTTGGAAGTTTGAGAGGAGCTGTCCTTAGTACGAGAGGACCGGGATGGACACACCGCTGGTGTACCAGTTGTTCCGCCAGGAGCATAGCTGGGTAGCTACGTGTGGAAAGGATAAGTGCTGAAAGCATCTAAGCATGAAGCCCCCCTCAAGATGAGACTTCCCATCACTTCGAGTGAGTAAGATCCCTCAGAGACGATGAGGTTGATAGGTTCGGGGTAGAAGCATGGTGACATGTGAAGCTGACGAATACTAATCGATCGAGGACTTAACTAAATTCTTTTGATGTATGTTGTTTACTCTTATTTAGTTTTTGAGGTATAAATCATATATAAAAGCTGAATTTAATGCTTGATTTTTTCTGTGAATTAGTTATAATAGAGATTGTCACGAAAAAAATACATATGATTTACTTCTAATTAATAAATGTCTGGTAGTGATGGCGGAAAGGTCACACCTGTTCCCATACCGAACACAGCAGTTAAGCTTTCCAGCGCCGATGGTAGTTGAGACTTTGTCTCTGCGAGAGTAGGACGCCGCCAGGCAGAATGATTTTACTTTAATATAAGTAATAAAGCTCTAAGGAGAGCTGTCCGAGTGGCCGAAGGAGCACGATTGGAAATCGTGTAGGCCGTTTACGCGGCCTCGAGGGTTCAAATCCCTCGCTCTCCGCCATTATAACTTACTTAATGGCCCGTTGGTCAAGCGGTTAAGACACCGCCCTTTCACGGCGGTAACACGGGTTCGAATCCCGTACGGGTCACCAATTTTAATGAATATATGTTAAGCACGCAATAAACTGTTGCATTAAGTGCACTAGCATAACCTAATTGTTGGAGGATTAGCTCAGCTGGGAGAGCACCTGCCTTACAAGCAGGGGGTCGCAGGTTCGAGCCCTGCATCCTCCACCATCAACTTAATATGTAAGATTATTATTATCGCGGGGTGGAGCAAAGCCGAATACTTCTTTGAGAAGCATCTTGAATAGGCTTTGTGAGGAGTGCAAGCTTCTCTGGATACTCCCAAGACACGACGAACAGTCTTTTTATTATTATGCATGAATTAAAATTGCATATTTCTTATTATCGCGGGGTGGAGCAGTCTGGTAGCTCGTTGGGCTCATAACCCAGAGGTCGCAGGTTCAAATCCTGTCCCCGCAACCAAGGTCCGGTAGTTCAGTTGGTTAGAATGCCTGCCTGTCACGCAGGAGGTCGCGGGTTCGAGTCCCGTCCGGACCGCCACTATTTTAAAGTGAATATATTCTATGGCTCGGTAGCTCAGTCGGTAGAGCAACGGACTGAAAATCCGTGTGTCGGCGGTTCGATTCCGTCCCGAGCCACTTTCAATTATTACGTTGGAGGGGTAGCGAAGTGGCTAAACGCGGCGGACTGTAAATCCGCTCCCTCAGGGTTCGGCAGTTCGAATCTGCCCCCCTCCACCATTTTTTGTTTTATAAGTTAATACTTAGTAGGGGTATAGTTTAATGGTAAAACGAAGGTCTCCAAAACCTTTGATGTGGGTTCGATTCCTACTACCCCTGCCATTTATATTATTAGATGATGGCGGTCGTGGCGAAGTGGTTAACGCACCGGATTGTGGCTCCGGCACTCGTGGGTTCAACCCCCACCGGTCGCCCCATTTTTTCTAATTTGATTATTTATTGGGCTATAGCCAAGCGGTAAGGCATCGGGTTTTGATCCCGTGTAGCCTAGGTTCGAATCCTAGTAGCCCAGCCATTTCGCGGAAGTAGTTCAGTGGTAGAACACCACCTTGCCAAGGTGGGGGTCGCGGGTTCGAATCCCGTCTTCCGCTCCATTTTTTTATAATGGTGGCGGTATAGCCAAGTGGTAAGGCAGAGGTCTGCAAAACCTCTATCACCGGTTCAAATCCGGTTACCGCCTCCAAACTTTTGATTTTTTCTCTGCCGGTGTGGCGGAATAGGCAGACGCGTGGGACTCAAAATCCCATTCCTTCACGGGAGTGTCGGTTCGACCCCGACCACCGGTATCGAAAAGTACTATAAACGTTAGTATAGCGGCGTTTTAGCGGTTAATTCAATCGTTAAAACGCCGTTTTTTTGTGTCTGTTTTCCGATTTATATTTCAATAGCTTTACTATACATTTATGGGCTTCTAATTGGAAAGCTACTATTTTCGAAAGGAGAGTTTCGTTTGATATATAGTATTAGATATCAAAGTTTAAACCCTTCAAGAAATGTCAGGTTATCTAATGGTAGATTCAAGCGTTTTAATTGTTTAATGACTATCTCTTGTTTTACATTTCCTTTTTCTTGAAATGCTTTTGGATAGCTTTCTGGATGACCGACTATTGCACCTTTTTTCAATCCGCTGTTTTCGATATAATTGAAAAGCGGCTTCTTTCATTTCATCAGGTGTGACAATATATCCTAAATCTACATCATGATCTTCACTGTACCCATATTGAATAAGAGGGAGCATAAGTATTCTCTTCGTATGGTGTTTCATCTTCTACCCCATCGTATCCGCAAACTGGACAAGTATAAGTTTTCATTTAGATTCAGCTCCTTATTGAGTATTATAATGTATTCCAGCTTTTTTCCTTCCAGTTGTTTGATATGAGATATGAAAAAACAACAAATGTAAGCATTAAAAGCAAGCGGGCTTGCGGATGTGGAAGCAATAAATGAAGCCTATATGGAACGTATACTAATGAGAAGTGCTGGGGAAACCGGATGAAAAGCCGGACCTGCAATATTCTTGGTCAGTAACGATGCTATTTATGTGAACGGCGCAAATTTAATTGTTAATGGTGCTTGGGCAGTAACTGGATATCCAGTCTTAAGTAAATTTATGTAAAAGATTATTATTAGTGCCGTAAGTATTTTATATATATTTATGCCTTCTGAATTTTTATTTACTAACAGTCCAGGGGTTTTTATTTTGAGGAAAGGCTACACATATACATAAAATGTAAATATGCTTACTAAAAAAACAAAAGTGTTGTTAAATCATATCTCCAAGCTTTACTATATACTTTTTTTAGATACATCTTTTTACTTTTTGCAGAAAACAATTGTAACTAGTAAAATTTACCACTCCATTTCGCCCCATAAAGCCTGAACTCATTTCGAATATAATATAGTTAGACTTTCTATTTTAAATTACTTTTTTTCATTTGGAATGGTACAAGTAAGATATGAATAGTATAGATATGTATTTTACTTAATTGAATTAAAAATGATTGAGGGGGAGTATTGTGACACCTGAGAATGAGCTGATTAATAAATCCTATTATCAAACGATTATAGATAAAAATGAGAAAGAGCATCCAATTAAGATTTTGGGTGAAATGTATATGGAAGAAATGAAGGGGGAACTGCCAGATTTGTCCTCTATTCGATTTTCTCAAGGGGAAGTATATTTCTTAAATAAAGATTATGAAGCAGCAATTTATAAATGGCAGCATCCTTTAGATGAAGAATTCATTCCATGGGCACAGAAAAATATAGCCGATGCACATGTGGAAATGGGATTATTGGAAGAAGCTGAAAAGTTCTATATGGATGTTCAAACAGAGTCTATTGCGTTAAAGTCAGAAGTCTTATTGCAGCTGTTTTCACTGTACATAGAACAAGACCAGCTTGAGAGGTCTGTTCATACAATTAAAAAGGCTGTTGAATTAAACCCTGATTACTCCTATGTGACAAAAGTAGCTAAGACTTACTTTGAGGATATTAATGATTGGGAAAATGCGGTTGAGCTTGCTGTTAATGAAGCAATACGAACAGAATCGGTCTCTTGGTTTGAGATTTTAGAAGGATATGCAGAGAAAGGTCTCACATCTAAAAATGAACCAAGCTATTTTGCTGGGGTGTTAGCAGTCTTATTACACATCGATATGCACCGTTTTGAGCGTCTGACTGAAGTATTGTGGAGCAGTTATAAGCATGGTGACTTTTATATTCCATGGCTGGAAGTGATGAACCAGCTCCTTTTGAATCAAAAAGTAGAACAGTCTTATAAGTGGGAGAAGGTCCCTGACTTATTTAAAGAAACATACTTCGATTTAATCAGTGGAAGGTTTTTAATCCAGGATATTTCGAATCTAATAGAGGATCATTTAACGAATTGGCTAGCGTTATCTTCCGCTTCAGATAGCTTAATCTCCTCAACCTCGATTCTTTCCTGGAATGAGGTATTTCCAGCCACTCTCGATGCATCTTTGGTCAGTAGGGCAGAACATCATTTTGTGGAATCAAATGCTAACCAAAATGGCAGACAAGAAGGAATCGAACTGATTGATTCTATTAGGTCATGGGCGGAGAAGGAAGGCTTATTAGAAAGGTTAAATGAAAATTTGAGGCCTCTGATGGCTGGAATCAATATTGAAGTGGCAAGTCCAGCTGAAATCCGAAATTTTATTAAGGCTATGATAGAGTGTCTGCTCGAGCAAAGAGTTGAATCGGAAAACGAAATTATGAAAGAAATTGACTGGAACAAAGAGCTGCTGACAGAACTGTATGAAATGCAGCAACAGTCAGGTGATATGGAGATAGAGAAAGTCAGTATCATGGCAAATGCATTGGATAGCTTAAAAAGTAATTTATACGAAAAGGTTAAGAATAACTTACCTCGATTACTTCGGCATTGTTCCGAACTCGTTAAGGAGGATAGTGATTTTACCAAACTTCATACAGTATTAAATGAAGAAATGAATAAGCGGATTACGCACTATATGGAAAAGAATGTCCTGTATGAGTTTAACCATACCATTCTCGAGTGGATTGAAGCCTGTGAAAGAGAGTTTCAAGACTGTCAAAATTTATTCAATGAATACAGTGAAAGAATTAATCAGCAATATAATCAAGAAAAGGTTGTATTGCAGGGTGATTTCGGGGTGCTGAACGATTGGAAACGAGACATGGAGCGGATATCAAGGGGACTTTTAAATCATGAAGAGGTAAATATCATGTTGCGCAATAATGCTTCCCAGCTGCTGTTAAAAGGTGCAGGTAAACTGTTAGGCTCCATGAAAAATAAAGAAATGATTCATAACAGGTATAAGAACTATATTGAGAATAAAGATTATAGTGAAGTGATTGAGAAAATCATGCAACCATTTATATTGCAATTGGAGTTGTTTGAGAAGTCGATCGAGTGGGATACAAACAGATTTTTCTCAGAATCAATGGAAGAGATTCATCGTTTAATGGAGGAAGTACAGATTGATATTGAAAAACATAATAATTCTATCAATATGATGCAAGATAATCCGGAAATCTTTCGTGATCCACTTACTTTATTTGAATTAAAACTTCGTCAGTATGAGTTAATGAATACAGTCGAAGTACTTAACTAGACAGGAAGCCCCCGTTTTGAACGAAATGGGGGCTGTGCTTTTATGGAACACAACTTATTCACTTTGATGTCTTTTATCCAACAATTATCTAGGGATTGTGGTATGTGCATCAATTACTGGAAAGTATAATTTACAATATCTTCTTTCCACCTTTTTTTCTGATATTTGATTACGAATAGTTTAACCATAACAGACAAGCTTATACTGCTTATTTTAAGGAAAGTACAGCAAGTGAAAAAAACGTTTGCTATATTTTAAAAAGGATAAAATTTGGTATCACGATGTCAAAATAGCCATAGAATATAAAAGAAGCTTGGTGCTGTAACACCAAGCCGTTTATGCAGCAGCTCATAAAGGGGCGGGCTCATAAATGAAAGAAAAATAACCACACTAATTGCTGGGATGCGTTAGGGGTGGTTATTTTTTCTGGTGAAAAGACAGCACAGTTACGAGCAAAGAAGCAAACGAAATACAGATGACCAAGCTCTCGAAAACCGTCATTCTCTCAACCCCTTTCTTCTCAGCTCAGAGGGAAGGGTCATTTTTAAAAAACTTATACAGTTATGTTCAGTATTCAAATGTGTTTTGCTGTAAAAAGGCGGATCGATATTCTGCAGTTCACTTACTGGAAACTTTTGTCTTGTTTTATTTCGTTTAGTTAAACGTATGGTAATGATAGCTTGTACTATTCCAAAAAAATAAAAAAACGAGTTTTTTACTCGTTTTTAGTTCGTCTTTTTCAAATATAAACATTCATGAATTGGTGGACAACCTAATGTTAGCCAAATAGCAAAGAAAGTGTCGGCTCTTAACGTCTTTTCATTATTAAAGATTAAACTGAGGTTTGCTTTTTTAATTCCAGTCCTTTTACAAATATCAACTTGTTTTATTTTCTTTTGTTTTGCAATCTCCTTAAATCGATTTTTTATTACTAAGTCGTCCCCAGAACTGGTATTTAGTAACGGCGTCATTGCCTCTATGTCTAATAGTTTAGAAATTGCTGCTCCTTTTATAAAGTCCTCAATTTTAGCCTCTGGAGTATCATTTCTGCCGCGGAAGGAATTGTCTAAATTAATCCAGTCTACCATATTCTTTATTTTTTCGTATGTTTCGTCTTTCATCTCAATTCCAATTCTCATGTATAAAAACCTCTTTTCAAGTACAAGATATTTAAAAACAAAGACTTAAAGGAGTGTATCGTATGCTTCGCACGAATAATGATGATTTAAAGGAGTATGTTGAAGACCTATTAGATAAAGGGAGAAAAGGATAAAGGTCATTTAAACTATATGAATGATTTTGTTTAACTATGCTAAACTTTTCAATCTAAAAGGAACAAAACCGCTAACATATGAAAACTCCCCCATCCTTAATCTAAAATAAGAATGGGGGATGGTTGACTTTGTTTACTTTTTTATCGCAGGTTAAGAGGCAGCAAAATCCCCACTGATTGAAGTTTCACTTTATGACATATCATTTAATACGATGATGCCTCTGTAAATTCTAATGAAAAAATAAAAAAGCATCCAGGAAAAAGAAAACTTTATGTTAAATCGCTTTATTCTATGTCCTGGAATAATGACCTATCCTCCACTTTAAACATGACAATGGCGAGAATCATCCCCAAGAGCATCATTGCCGCCGCAACCATAGTGATTACGGTATATACCAAACCCGCATCAAGTAAAAATGAACCAAGCGTGGCACCAATACAATTGGCCAGGTTGAAAACGGAAGCAGCAACGGTACCGGATAATGATGGAGCTTCTGGTGCAGCGATAATAATCTTCGCGTTTAAGATAGGTGCTAAGCCAAATGCTCCTGCTCCAAACAAGAAGCTCATGACGATTGCCAAGAGAGCATGTTGGATCAAGAACGTATAGAGCGCAAGGATGATAGAAAAGGCCCCGAGAGAGACAATAAGCCATGATGTTAGACGGCTTGGACGAATTTTTCCGGAAGCAATGTTTCCAACAATACCGCCAAGTCCAAAGAAGAATAATCCAAACGTGATGCCCTTAATATCAAAACCAGCAATTTCTCGCAGCATTGGCTCAATAAACGTATAAGCAGTGAAAATTCCCGAAAGGCCAAACACAATAATCGCAATCACCATAAGGACATTTATATTCTTTAAGTTTCTAATTTCCTTTTTCAAATTTGCTGCTTCAACAGGCTTCGCATTTGGTGTAACGATAGCTAGTCCAATAAAAGTCAACAATCCAATGATGGCAATGAACCAAAAAACAAGTCTCCAGTCAAGCACTCCGCCGAGAAACGAACCGAAAGGAACGCCTAACATAACTGCAATTGTTAGACCGCCTTGCACCGCAGAAATGGCGCTTGTCCGCTTAGCCGGTGCGGAAATACGCACAGCTAAGTTCATACAGACCCCGAAAAATGGAGCATGCATGGTTGCTGATAATAACCTGGATAATAATAGGATTTCAAAATTTGGCGCGTTGGCGGCAATCATATTACTGATGAAAAATATAGCCATAAACCATAGAAGCAGCGGCTTTGGTGAATATTTGATTGTCATGATTCGAAGCAACGGCCCAAATATGGCCACACTGATGGCGTAGACGCTTAGCAGCAATCCTGTTGTTGATATGTCTACGTTTAGATCTTCTGCAAATTGTGTGAGCAGACCAGTGACGACATATTCCGTCATTCCAATAGCGAATGTCCCAAGCATAAAAATAAAAAGAATTGTTTTTCTGGAAAAGTTTTTTTGCATCATATTGCAACACCCCTTTACATAAAGTGAAACTTCATTCAGCAGGGGTTATCCTCTGCACTGAATGCTCGTTAAGAGAATAAAAAGAAAAAGCGGCCTATACCACATAGATATCCCAGCTCATTAAAACATAATAAAATCGGACCATCTATAATAAGACATTGTCGAAGTTATGTCTATACCATATAAAAAAGAAATTATTTTAGGAAAATTATTGAAATCGCAGTGTTTTATGTTCGACTTTTAGGTAAGGCGTACAAGATGTTTTGTTTTTTATTTACATGGGTAAAAGATAGTAATAAACAGAGATAGACGGAGGGATTACAATAAAATGGCGATTTAAAAGAGAAGTTACACAAAAGGACAAACAAAAAAGTACAGTGATTTAAGAAGCAAAAATATAGGAAACATGAAAAAATAAAGTGAAAGGTAAAATATAGGAAACAGCAGTATATATTAAATGGATAGATTAAAATCATTTTGCTATTACTCTGGTAATAGTATTTTTATTTTCATTTTTATTCAATTCCGATGTTTACTTTTTCAATGTGCTTACTAATTACTGTCTCTTGAACAAAACTTTATAATAAATTGGTTTTAATCATCTAGAGAGGAACATCGCTATATATGAGAAAGAGAGATAGCATTGAAATGAACAAAAGAGAGAGAAAACAAAGACCTATCAGTTCGAATAACTATTTAACGATAATCATGATTTTTTCAACATTTGGTGGATTGCTTTTTGGATATGATACAGGTGTAATCAATGGGGCGCTGCCTTTTATGGCTAAGCCTGGACAGTTAGATCTGAACGCTTTTACAGAAGGCTTAGTAGCAAGTTCCCTTGTGCTTGGGGCAGCTTTTGGCGCTGTTTTTGGAGGGTTGCTGTCTGACCAATTTGGACGCCGCAGGATCATTCGTTACCTTGCCGCTTTATTCTTTGTTGCGACAATCGCATGTACACTTGCTCCCACAGCAATGATTATGGTATTTTCCCGATTTTTCCTTGGACTGGCTGTAGGCGGGGCTTCTGTAACGGTACAAACTTATTTATCAGAAGTTGCACCAGTCGAGCGGCGAAGCAGGATGGTTACGCAGAATGAACTTATGCTCGTTACCGGTCAATTCTTAGCTTACACGCTCAATGCATTGCTTGCTACAGTTCTTCTTACTGGCAATGATGCCGTTTGGAGGTACATGCTTGCGATTGCAGCTATTCCAGCGATTGTTCTTTGGATTGGCATGCGTATCGTACCTGAAAGCCCGCGCTGGCTTATCCATAAAAGAAAAATGTCAGAGGGTCTGCATGTTTTGCAACAAATTCGGGAGCCGAAACGGGCTGAAATGGAGTTCGACAGTATTAAAACATCCGTCAAAAGAACTTCAAATACGAATAAAGCAACATTCAAGGATTTAAACATTCCTTGGGTACGCCGAATTGTCTTCATTGGAATTGGTGTTGCCGTGCTTCAGCAAATCACAGGGGTTAACGCAATTATGTATTATGGAACAACAATTCTGAGAGATGCTGGTTTTAGTACAAACGCTGCACTCGTCAGTAATATTGCTAATGGGGCCATTGCGGTGATTGCAACCGGGATAGGTGTCTATATCCTTGGTAAAGTTTCTCACAGAAAGATGTTAATGGTAGGACAGGTTGGTGTGATAGCCTCACTTCTTCTGATTGGTATGGCTTCGATGCTGCTTCAAGGTTCGCCGGCACAACCATATGTTGTACTCGCATTAACTGTTAGTTTTCTTGCCTTTATGCAAGGAGCAATCTCACCAACAACGTGGCTGATGCTCTCGGAAATCTTTCCACTTCGTGTGCGTGGAATGGGGATGGGTGTGAGTGTCTTTTTTAATTGGATGACAAATTTTATGATCACTTTTGCATTCCCTGCAGCCCTTAATTATCTTGGATTGGCCATCACGTTCTTTGTTTTTGCTGCACTAAACATAATTGCACTCCTGTTTGCAAAAAAATACTTACCGGAAACAAGAGGACGTTCACTTGAAGATTTAGAAAATAGTTTTCGCGCACGCAGCAACAAGAACCATAATATAAGTGCTGCATCAGGAGCAGAATATATTCGATGATTTTCGATTATAACTTCGGGAATAAAGATACTGAAATTTGGAAAACTGTCTTCGATAAGCGCTCTCTTGGACAAAACTGACTGTAAATCGATAATACTGTCCTTGATAAGGATTCTCTAAGCCTAAAGAAACTGGGATTGCTCCCTGACAGGCTTAGAGAATGCCTTCATATACAGGCAGTATTTAGGTCAAATTTTATAAAATAAATGCAAGGCTTGACATTTTACCCGACGGGGTATATTATAGGACATGTAGTTATTTTTCACAGGCAAAAATCTGTGGAGAAATATGACAGGCATCCTATATACGTCGTTGTATATGGTAATATTTTTTACTGTAAATTATACCCCCATAGGTAAATGGAGGGGGACGACGATATATTTTTTTAGTGACTATAATACCAGGGGGGGTAGCTTAATGATAAAAGCAAATCAACAATTAGATGCCAAAGGCCTGGCTTGCCCAATGCCAGTAGTGAAAACGAAAAAGGCGATTTCGGATGTTGAGGAAGGCAATGTATTGGAAGTGCTGGCAACAGATAAAGGGTCTAAAGCAGATTTAGCTGCTTGGGCACATTCTGTTGGACATCAATATTTAGGAACAGTGGAAGAGGACGATGTGCTTCATCACTACATTCGGAAAGGCAATAGTGAGCCGACAGTAGAAAAATCTTATGAACACACTGTCTCACTTAATGAAATTGAATCTCGTGATGGCTTAATCTTAGACGTTCGTGAAGCAGCAGAATATGCATTTGGGCATATTGAAGGAGCAAAATCCATTCCAATGGGTGAGCTTGAAGCAAGAATTGAAGAGTTGGATAAAGACAAAGAAATTTATGTTATTTGCCGAACTGGAAATCGCTCTGATTTGGCAGCACAGCTTTTAGCAGAAAAAGGCTTTTCTAAAGTTTATAACGTATTGCCGGGCATGCATGATTGGAAAGGCAACATAACAAAAGAAATTTAGGAGGAATAGATGATGTCAGAAAAAGTAGCTATTATCGCAGCAAACGGTGGATTGTTTGATGCATACAAAGTATTTAATATCGCAACAGCAGCAGCAGCGTCAGAAAAAGAGGTGCAAATCTTTTTCACGTTTGAAGGACTGAACTTAATTCATAAGCAAGGTATGCATAACTTAGAGATGCCAGAAGGAAAAGAACATTTTGCGGAAGGTTTCAAAAAAGCAAATGTGCCTTCTATTCCAGAGTTAGTGGAAATGGCACAAGATCTTGGTGTTACATTTATTGCTTGCCAAATGACAATGGATGTAATGGGTCTTACAAAAGAAGACTTTATCGATGGAATCGAAGTTGGCGGAGCAGTTACCTTTATCGAATTTGCAAAAGATGCAGCACCAACATTAACTTTCTAATTAACCTTTTTAAAAACTTTATGCAGTGGGGAATATCTCCACTGCATAAAAAAAGATTTAAATATACCTAGGGGGGTAACTTAAAGTGACAGTAAATAAATGGACAGCAGCAAAGATTGCACGAAAAGTAATTGATAATGAAGAACTATTTATTTTAGATGTACGTAATAGAGATGCATTTGCAGACTGGAAAATTGAGGGGCATAAATTTGAATATTTAAATATCCCTTACTTTGAATTATTAGATGGTGTGGAAGAAATTTTACCGAAGCTTCCAACTGATAAAGAAGTATTGGTTGTATGTGCGAAGGAAGGTTCCTCTGTGATGGTAGCAGAAATGCTGTCAGAGGCTGGTCGTGAAGCGGCATATCTTGAAGGCGGAATGAAGTCTTGGAGCAGCTATCTTGAGCCGATTAAAGTTGCTGATTTAAATAATGGCGGAGAGCTGTATCAATTTGTACGTTTAGGAAAAGGCTGCCTGTCCTATATGGTCATTTCTGATGGGGAAGCGGCAATTATAGATGCAGTGCGTTTCACAGATGTATTTGTAAACTTTGCAAAAGAAAAAGGTGCAGAAATCAAGCATGTATTTGATACACACTTACACGCAGACCATATTTCTGGTGGACGTCATATTGCAGCGGAAACAGGTGCAGCATATTATCTGCCGCCAAAAGATGCAACGGAAGTCGTGTTTGATTACACAGCACTTACAGAAGATCTAAGTGTGAAAATAGGTGCATCTCAAATTGATGTAAATGCACTTTATTCACCAGGTCATACGATTGGTTCTACTTCGTTTGTCATTGATAATCAATTCTTATTAACAGGCGATATTTTATTCATCGACTCCATCGGACGCCCGGACTTAGCGGGACTAGCAGGAGACTGGGTTGGTGACTTAAGAGAAACATTATATTCCAGATACCGTGCATTAGCAGAAGACTTAGTGGTATTGCCTGCACACTTTATGATTATTGATGAACTAAATGAAGATGGTACAGTAGCAAGACGTCTTGGTGATCTATTTAAAGAAAACCATGGTTTAAATATTGAAGACGAAGCTGCATTCCGCAGCACGGTTACGGATAATTTACCGCCACAGCCAAATGCTTACGAACAAATTCGCCAAGTAAATATGGGGAAAATGTCACCAGAAAATGATGAACAAACTGAAATGGAAATCGGACCAAACCGTTGTGCGGTTCGCTAAATTTCCAGTAATAAATTGAATGCGGCAGTATTTAAGTCGATGATTACAAAATTTAGTTATAAACATTAAAAAAGGAGTGTTTCAAATGGATGTTATAAAAACATTAGATGCGAAAGGTTTATCTTGTCCAATGCCTGTTGTTAAAACAAAAAAAGCAATGGATACGATGAACACAGGTGAAATATTAGAAGTACTTGCGACAGATAAAGGTGCTTTAAGCGATATTCCTGCATGGGCTAATGCAGGTGGTCACACGATAGTAGAACAAAAAACGGAAGATGAAGTCATTTATTTCTATATTCAAAAAGCATAATGAAAACCAAATAGCGAGTAGCAGTGCCTACTCGCTATTCTGAATTAGAAAGAAGGATTGTCAAATGGATTTAACTTTTATCATCGTCATTTTTGCAATTGGTTTTATTGGTTCCTTCCTATCGGGAATGTTAGGTGTGGGCGGATCTATTATTAAATATCCGATGCTTTTATATATACCTCCATTATTTGGCCTGGTTGCATTTACCGCTCACGAAGTTTCTGGTATCAGTGCTGTACAAGTACTGTTTGCTTCAATCGCTGGGGTATGGGCTTATCGAAAAGGGGGATACCTAAACAAACAGCTTATCGCCTATATGGGTGGGGCCATCCTGATTGGGAGTTTAATTGGCAGCTATGGATCCAGCTTTCTATCTGAACAAGCAGTGAATATTGTGTACGGTACTCTAGCTGTTATTGCAGCAGTCATGATGTTTATACCAAAAAAGCAAGTAGATGATATGCCGCTGGATGAAGTGACGTTTAATAAACCGCTGGCAGCAATTTTAGCATTAATCGTCGGAATAGCATCTGGCATCGTTGGTGCTGCTGGAGGCTTCCTGCTTGTGCCGATTATGTTAACGGTTCTCCACATTCCAACCCGAATGACAATCGCAACAAGCTTAGCTGTAACCTTTATCTCTTCGATTGGAGGGAGTGCAGGTAAACTTGTTACAGGTCAAGTAGATTACCTGCCAGCAATTATTATGATTGCGGCAAGCCTGCTGGCAGCACCACTTGGAGCAAAGGCTGGCAAGAAAATGAATACGGGGATTTTGCAAATCATCTTGGCACTTATGATAGCAGGTACTGCAGTGAAGCTGTGGCTGGATATTTTAATATAGTATATATAAGAACTCGATAAATGAAATACATGTCTCAAAGAATTGACTTACATACCTGTAAGGGTATATAATGCAGGTATATTATTTTGAGGTGTATTAAATAAAAATAAATTCGAGTGATATGCATCCAATCGGCAAGAGTCTCTGCGCAAGGAGTGATTAGAAAATGGAATATGATAAATCAGTTGTCAACCGTCTCAAACGAGTGGAAGGACAGATCAAAGGTGTTTTAAGTATGATTGAAAAAGGCGAAGACTGCAGGGATGTTATTACACAGTTATCTGCCTCGAGAAGTGCAATTGACCGTACAATCGGTTTGATTGTCAGTATGAACTTAGAGCAATGTGTCCGGGAAAATATAGCGAATGGCGAAAATACGGATGAAGTTGTAAAAGAAGCTGTAAATTTATTAGTGAAAAGCAGATAAGTTCAGCAATTCATGTGAAAAAGAAATCAATACCAAACTAGGTACAAAAACTTAAAAATATTTGGAGGATTTATTATGAATGAAGAAATAACAGCAAAAGAATTGGAACAAAAATTAGTTGCAGGTGAAAAACTGAATATAGTTGATGTTAGAGAAGACGAAGAAGTTGCAGCAGGAATAATTCCAGGAGCACAACATATTCCACTTGGAGAAATTCCGGAACGTCTAGCGGAATTAGATAAAAATGAGCATTACTACATGGTATGTCGTTCAGGCGGCAGAAGCGGAAATGCATGTCAGTACTTAGTCCAAAATGGTTATAATGTAACCAATATGGCGGGCGGCATGCTGGATTGGGAAGGAGAAATGGAGTAATTACTCCATTTCTGCTTAAAAATTAATGATATAGGAGTACTGAAAATGGATATCATACAATGGATTATCATCATTTTAATCATCGCATTTTTAGCCAGCCGTTTTATGCCGGTTAAGGGTATTGCGAATATAAATGTTCAAGAAGTTAAAAATAAGTTTAAGGATAACAATGTCCAATTCATTGATGTCCGTACACCAGGAGAATATAAAGCAAATCACCGCAAGCCTTTTAAAAATATCCCACTATCTAATCTTGCTAGTAAAGCGGATAAATTAGATAAGGAGAAAGAGGTTGTTGTTATTTGCCAGAGCGGCATGAGAAGTGCAAAGGCAGCCAAAATGCTGAAGAGACAAGGATTCGAAAAGATATACAACGTTAAAGGCGGTATGGGTGCCTGGTTCTAAGAATAAAAATGCTAAATGAAAAAGCAATTCGATTTTGGTTCCAGAATATTTTTTTAAACTGCTGCATACCTAATAGGGTATGGGGAATGATATATACGGAGGTATGGTGATGGAAAAAAATATTACAGTCTATACAACAACACAATGTCCTTACTGCACCATGCTGAAAGGATTTTTATCTGAAAAAGATATTGCTTTCGAGGAAGTTAATGTGGAGAAAGATCCAATGATGATGCAGAGGGTCGTCAACGAAACAGGACAAATGGGTGTGCCACAAACTGAAGTTAATGGCAAATGGGTTATTGGCTATGACCCGGAAAGCATTCTAAAAGCATTAGGACAATAAGGTTTTTGAGGAGGACGGTAACGCGCATCGATTTTGGCTCACCGTCCGCCACAGCAGGTAAAGAGAAGCATTCTCTTTACCTGTTTTAGTTTTTACGTTTATTAGGTGGAGAGAGCCCCCCCCTAAATCTTTTACCAAATCCCTAAAACATCCAGCATGACAAGCACAATTAAAATAGGTACAACATAGCGGATAAGGAAGAACCATGCTTGAAATACGCCATATTTGATGCTGCTTCCTTGTTTGAGTTCTTCGTACAGGTTTGACTTTTTCATTTTAAATGAAACGAAAATCGCTATAAATAAGGCGCCAAGAGGCATAAGTATATTACTTACCATATAATCTGCCAGGTCAAAGATTGTTTTATCAAATAGCGTCGCATCACTCCATACACCATAGGATAGTGTGGATGGAATGCCAAAGACAAAGATTGCGAGTCCAATAATCCATGCCCATTTCTTTCTTTTTGCAGCATCTCCCTTAGAAATGACAGCAACAATAACTTCCAGCATGGAAAATGCTGAAGTTAAAGCAGCGAATAAGAATACAATTAAAAAAGCTGCGAAAAACAACATCCCTAATGGGAGCTGACTAAAAATGGTTGGCAATACATTAAATACGAGGACAGGTCCGGCGTTCGGTGATAAGTCAAATGCAAATACAGCTGGGAAAATAACAAGTCCTGCCAAAAGCACTACCATAATATTCATACCAACGATTGAGAAGGCTGAACGCGGCAAATTCTGATCCTTTGGTAAATATGCACTATACGTAATCATAGCCGTAACACCGACACTTAATGTAAAGAAAGATTGGCCCATTGCTTCAAGTACTGTACCTGATGTTACTTTTGAAAAGTCAGGCTGAAATAAGAAGGCGATACCTTCTAGTGCACCGTCAAGCGTAACCGAGCGGATAACAAGAATGATAAAAAGTATTGTGAGGGCTGGCATCATAATTTTATTTGCCTGCTCAATCCCATTTTGAACGCCTCTCGTGATAACGATGATTGTTATCATAATAAAAATAAACTGCGCACTAAGTGTAATCAGCGGATTTGCGATGGTTTCTCCAAACATTTCCGCATACTGTGCTTCGTTTAATCCATTTAAACCACCAGTGACAATTTTGCCCAAGTACGTAATAATCCAGCCGCCGATCACACTATAAAAAGAAAGCAGAATAAAAACAGTCGTCATCCCAAGAATGGCAATATAATGCCATTTTGTTCCTGGAGCAATTGTTTTAAAGGAGTTAACAGGATCTTTCTGGGCTGTCCTGCCAATAGTGAACTCAGCTACTAAAAGCGGCAAACCGAGTATTAATGTGAATAAAAGAAAGATGATAAGAAATGCCCCACCACCATTTTGTCCTGTGATATAAGGAAATTTCCAAATGGCACCGAGACCAATTGCTGCTCCTGCAGCAGATAAAATAAAACCAATTCGTGATGAAAACTGCTCTTGCTGGCTCAAAATAAATTCGTCCTCTCCAATAGATATCTATAACATTTTCGTTTATTTAGAGATAGATGTCAATTATTCGAATAATCGATAGATGAGATTTTTCTAAAAGGAGAGTTAGCAGTCTGTTCAAAAACACTCCTTTATCCTTATTGACCTGCCATGTCTATCGTGTGCTACAATAAGCTTCGTGTGATGATATTCACACTTTCTGGAAAAAGGATTGGAGAGGTCAAGGATGAAAAAGCTATTATTTATTGTTATAACTTTTGTGACAGCATTAATGATTACAGGTTGTGCGAGTTCAAACGAAGAAAGTGAAACGGAAAGTAAGGAAACAGAAAATAAAACAAGCAGTGAAGCTGTAGAAGAACAGGAATCTGAAAAAAAGGCAATCACTAAGGAAGAAGAAACAACACCAGTTTCACAACAGGCAAAAGATGCAGAAGATATTCAGCTGCAGCTATCAAAAGTAGATGAAGATGCAGGGGTGGTATTGGAAGACAGTCAAGTCTATGGGATGTTGAATGAAGCAATAGCGGCAGATCCCAAATTAGGCGCACCGAACGATGTTACCTTCTTTCCTTACAGATCTTTAGTTGATGAAAATGGAAACAGGTCGCTTCTGTTTCTAATTGTTAATCGATTACCAGACTCGATTACAGATATTTCATTAACGATGACTTATGGAAATAAAGATGGGGCTTATTTGTGGGAGAATCTGAACGTAAACATTCCGGGGGACCAAATTGGTGTTTTAAAACCGAATCATGCGGTTCCTTTTTCTCTTCAGATATCAGAAGAACAGAAAGAAATTTTTGATACGATAAATATGGAAAATGCAGACTTAAGGATTGCAGATTTCCAAATGGAAATTGTCGAGTAAGTGCATTTTAATTTAAAATAATAAAGAGTCAGAGCCTTTCTTGAGATGGTGCTCTGGCTCTTTATTATTGTAAAAACAACATATTAATATTAAATGGAAATTCCATCTGCTCATAATTTCCTTCCATTTGAAGAAAATAGAATGGGAGGTGTTTTAGATGAGCAAGAAAAAATTAAGCAGTGGTGGTTTCAGTGATGAGCAGGCTGTGAGAAAAAGACTTTCTAAAGAGTATGACCACGAATTTGCTAATGAACCGCTGACAGCAAATGAGAAGTTTAACAATAAAAGAACAAAAAAACGTCAATAAGCTTAAAATTTAATGGCTGAGCAGGTAGTGGAGAGGAGGAGGCAGTACTTCTCCTCCTCCTGCTTAATATTAATCAGGATACACTGAAAACATTCTAAGCTCCCTCACAACACGGGAAATGGGTAAGCCGACTACGTTGTAGTAATCTCCTCTAATTTCCTTAACAAACATCGCTCCAAGACTTTGAATGCCATAACCGCCCGCTTTGTCATATGGTTCATTTGTTGATACATACCATTCCAATTCCTCGTCTGTCAGCGGCCAAAATACAACTTGTGTACTTTCTGCAAAAACGATTTCTTTCTGTAAGGAACGGATCATAACTCCAGTAACAACCTCATGTACCTCACCGCTTAGCGCTGAAAGCATCTGGTAAGCATCTACTTTATGAGGAGGCTTTTCGAAAATTCTTTGTTTATAAGAAACTACTGTATCTGCGGATAAAATCACCTCTTGCTCAGAATGAAGCACGATATTTTCCGCCTTTATTGTGGCTAATTGTTTTACTTTTTCAATTGGATCATGGACTGTTACTTGCGATTCGTCCACATCAGGAATTCGAATGGAAAAAGCAATACCTGCCTGTTTCAGCAGTGCTTGTCTTCTTGGTGATGATGAGGCTAGAATTAGATTATTTGCCACCTGTATTCCTCCTGAGCTATCGCTT
Source organism: Oceanobacillus sp. FSL H7-0719 (assembly GCF_045040795.1). Taxonomy (GTDB): domain Bacteria; phylum Bacillota; class Bacilli; order Bacillales; family Amphibacillaceae; genus Oceanobacillus. The sequence continues at coordinate 3,803,356 of NZ_CP150301.1, forward strand.
TACTTTCTCACTAAATGTAGCATTTTTTCCATCTCTTGTGTCGACTTTAAAGAAAAATAATCTGTAAAAGGGCATCCATATTGTGCTGTTCTTTCAATAACATTACTTATAGTAAATTGTCCAGGATGTAATCCTTCTTTGATCTCTTCCCAAAATAAAGGAGCGGCTGCAGTTCCTTCTTTGGTCATTCGTGGTGAATATGGAGCAATAATTGTTTTGTCTTTTCCATGCTGCACATAATCAATGTACAATCTTCCATTACGCTTCATTTTCATTCTTTCCGTTGAAAAATTGTCTGGATACGTATTTTCAATGGTGTGTGAAAGGCTCCCTATCGCTCTTTCTTAATTATAGTATAAAAACTACAAGCAGTTTATGGCAGGTTGAATTCATTATAAAGCGCAATATCAGTGCTGGAAATGGTATAATTATAGAACAATAGTATAAAAGGGTAACTCAAGGGTGACGGCATCATTCCCGAAGGGGGGTGGTGCTAATGACAATTGCAGAAGGATTAATGCTGATGATCAGTTTCGGAGCGTTAATAGTTGCGATTATGTCAGATAAAAACCATAAATAAAATCCACCCTTGAGTTCGCGGCTCATTAATAGGGTGGAATATCTCTAATCGTGCCAGTCTCCCTTGAAGGGAACCCAGCTATTGTATAGACTGAAGATGGTCACACATCTTCAGTCATTTTTAATTTATTCTAAATCTAATACAAGTATACCCTTTTTTAGCGAAAAAGAAAACATGTTGTTTAGCTTTATTGAATATTCTCATGCTATTATTGTTCAGAAACTCAAGCCAAAACCAAAAACATCAAAACGAAAAACCACCACAAGCAAGAAGAAAGTCGCTGCGTAATAAAATATTACACGGCTTATATCCAACTGCTAAGCTGGAGAAATAAGCATTCAAAACATAGCACAGCTAAATCCCAAAGCAGCGGACTTGGCTGTTTTTATTTTTATCCATTCTCCCTCATCACCTGGAAATTTGCAATTCAATACTTCTCACTTTGTTCTGAGTTATAGTTACCGGAAGTTTCTGTCCATGCTGAGGCAGCAATTAATTTCAGGGTGTAAAAGCTGGGTTATTAAGACAGGGAAGATTTATGTATTTTTTTCCAAAAACAGTTATTTTGTCTGATTGTTTACATTATTTTAAAATGGTAGTCTATTGGGGAAGACAGGTTATTATAAAGGAGGAATAGAATGAGTAATCGAAAAAAGTTGTGGTTTGAAGATGCTGAGCGTAAACTTGACCCTGGCTTAGTGGAACAATTACGAAATTCTAGAAAAGTAAACCTGAATGTAACCGACGACAACAAGATCCCCATTATCGTTTATCTGAAAAGAAATTGTAATCAGGAAAACAAAGACGACCTCCTAAAGACATGTAATGTTGACCCTCAGAACAAACTCAGCAAGGAACTTCACAGCATAAATGGCATGAGAGGCCATTTAACACCTGATAAAATAAAACAAATCAAAGACCACGAAGCGATTGACCGAATTTTTTACGACCGGGTAGTCACATCCTATCTGGATATCGCCTGTGAGCAAACAGGAGCTGTCCGTGTACGTGAGGAGCTTGGTTTAACCGGAAAAGGAGTTACTATTGCTGTACTTGATACAGGCATCCACCCACATGACGACTTGATTCAACCAACAAATCGAATTGCAGCTTTCCACGATTTTGTTGGCGGGGAAAGCGAACCATACGATGATAATGGGCATGGAACACATTGTGCAGGTAATGCAGCTGGTAATGGGAATCTCTCTGATGGGAAGTATGGGGGACCAGCGCCAGAGGCCTCCATTATTGGTTTAAAGGTTTTAGATGGACAAGGCAGCGGCAGACTTTCCACGATTATTGAAGGTCTGGAATGGTGTATCGATCATAAAGAAGAACATCACATTCAGATTATCTCGCTTTCGCTTGGTGCCCCTGCTTATGAGTCTTTCAGGGATGATCCATTATCACTAGCAAGCCAGGTAGCATGGCATCATGGGATTGTTGTATGTGCAGCTGCTGGAAATAGCGGGCCTGATCAGGCAACAATCAGTACCCCGGCAATTGATCCATTCATTATAACGGTTGGGTCTACTGACGACCTGAATACCTTGGATCGCGGGGATGATCATATAGCCGATTACTCCAGCAGGGGACCTACGATTGATTCGTTTATTAAACCTGATGTTTATGCACCAGGAACCAATATTATTTCGTTGCTGTCTCCAGGTTCGGGCATCGAATCTGAACTGCCAGAAATGATTGTTGATGATCATTATATTCAATTGTCTGGTACTTCTATGGCAACACCAATTTGCGCGGGGATTATTGCCTTGCTGCTCGAAGCTAATCCGAGCCTCAGCCCAAATGACGTGAAAAGCATACTCAAGGCAACTGCTCACCCGGTACTTGATGATACTTGGGGATATATTGAAGCAGGAAGTGCTGTTGAAATGGCAAAAAATTATTATATTCAACCGCCAACGGAAGCGGTTCAAGAAAGCTAAGTTTTAGCAAAGGGACTTGGAAATAACGATATGAATATGGATTAAACCCCAACAAAACCGCTAACCAGCTCCGGAAATAGATTCGATTTCCATATGGGGCTGAAGCTGCTCCTATTGTGATTTGTTGGGGTTTTACCATATATTCGTTTATGTCCGAGTCCCTCTTGCTTTTACAGGAAGCATGTTCATCAGCAGAATCTGTGTGCTTCGGTTTTGTGAAAGATAACCTTGTCCGATATTTGAAGGTGAAGCTAGCCGGAAAGAGAAAAATTAAGAAAGAAGAGGCAGCAGCGACTTGTTTGCCAATCTAAAAATGCAGGGAAGAAAAAAATGATTTGCAATCGTTTTTTTCTGACATTATGTAGCCGTCCCCTGGAGATAAGAAGGGAACGGGACTTGCGAAAGGATCAAAAATGAAATGGATCACTCGATAATCATATAAGATTTGTATCCTACTCCCCCTAAAAGAATTTTTTTATTTTATATACGTGCTTCAAGAAGTTTCTTTATTCGTATGCTCTACTGCATGTTCTTCTTTTAGTCTGTCTGTAAATTCCCAAAAACCGTACGTGTTATCGTAATCGTACTTTCTAACTACTTCAATCACTTTGATTTTTAGTTCCTGATATAGATCAGATTGTTCTTGAAGAGAAGTTTGCCTCAGTGATGCTCTGATTTTTGGTTCGAATAAATTAAGAACAGTCTCCAATGATTCATTATCATCATGGCTCTGCACTTTTTTGGTCAAGTCGATAATCTTGCTCATGAAATGTCCCTCCTTAATTTACTGATCGAATCCGTGAGGTCTTTTGAATTTTTCTCTATTCGTTCCATTCTAACTTCATAACGTATTAACAGGATTAAGGTCACTACTAACGGGAAACCAAAGTTTTCCAGTAACGGCATCAGAGTGGCAAGGGCAGTGATTTCATTCATGTTTTCCCTCCTCTGTTAATAATTGTTTTCTTAGCTTTCTTAAGGCTTTGTTTCTTGTCTTTGAAATGGTTTGCTGGGAGACACCTTCTTTAGCAGCAATTTCTGTATCTGTCATATTGAAAAGATAAGATGCATTTAAAATATATTTCTGCCTAGGTGTGAGGGAAAGAATAGCTTGATAAAGAGTTGGATTTTCAATATGGTACTCCAAACATTGGCTATTTTTCAATGCGGCTTCATCAACTGAAGAAGTGTGTTCATTTGTAATAACATCTAAGATAGATGTTCCTCCGTCTTTGTGGATTGGCTGGTCCAAAATCAGTAATTGCTTTTTCCTGTACAAGTTGAATTTCTGATCATAGCGAATGGCATGCCTTCTCAGTTCATTGGATAATTGACTGATTAATCTTAGCTCAGCAACATGTTCCCTGAATGCTTGATCTAAAGCCTGCTTCGTTTCTGACGTAGAACAGCGGATGGACTGATCCAGAAGATAGCGATTCTCTCTCTTAAGCAAAAAGGTTCGCATCAAATGGTTGCGGAATAACAGTTCATTTTCAGCGACAAATTGCTTAGCACATTCGTATTCTTCTTGTTCCTTGTCAGAAATTAAACTTTCTTCCATCCTAATTTCCTCCCTTCTATCTATAAAGGCAAATTTTAGAAATATAATACAACCTGTGATGCTTCCACTTTGTTATATTATAATAAGTATTTGGAATAATTGCTATATATTCTAAAATTACATTTTTTTGGCGAAAAGAGGTATTATTCAGGACTTTTAAGCGTTGTTAAGAAAAACACGGGAGGATATAACTGAATAATAGATAGGTACTTAGTAAGTTCTTTTTTATTAAGCAATGTATTTATCGGGCTGTAAGGTATAAAGTCCTGACTATATAGAACTAGAAAAGTTTACAATTGGCAACAGTAAGAATTGCAGACGTAGCGAAATTATGAAAGGATAATTTTAAAAATTGCTGGATATCGTATGCAGTAGAATATTTTAGCACTCCAGCTAGAAAGAGAAAGTCTATTTTCACACCTGGAAATAAATTTAGGTTGACTTGATAAAGCAATTTGATTATGATTGTAAAATACGGTCTTGCATAAAAGCTTTAAAGCGCTAAAGTGCAAGTGGAGGATTACTTTACAATCAGCTATAGATATTCACTTGAAAAGAGAAAGAAAAGAGCTGATGTTTAAGATATTGCGGGGGATAAAATGAAGAAAAGACTTACCTTCGGGAAAGCGTTCATTCCTTTACTCGGTTTGATTGCTGCTGCAGCCTGTTCTATTTTTATATGGGATGCAGGAATGGTTTTCCCATTAATTATTGGAGTAATTCTGGCATCCATTGTTGCAGTTAACTGTGGCTGGGAATGGAATGATGTTCAGAAAATGATGGTAAATGGAGTAAGCAGAGCGTTACCAGCTGTGTTTATTTTATTAGCAATAGGAATGATTATTGGTTCCTGGATAGCGAGTGGTGCTATTCCGACAATGATTTATTATGGAATGCTGATTATTGATCCAGCATGGTTTGTGCCAATCGCAGCACTTGTTACGGGAATTGTTTCAATAACTTTAGGAACTTCCTTTACATCAATTGCAACAGTTGGAATTGCTTTTATTGCAATTGGTGAAGGTTTGGGTTTCTCGCCAGCACTGGTTGCCGGTGCCATCATATCAGGTGCTTATTTAGGGGATAAGCTGTCGCCTTTATCAGATACAACGAATGTTGCTGCTGCAATGGTAGAGACAGATTTATTTAGCCATGTAAAGCATATGCTGTGGGACACCATTCCAGCGTTTGTAATTTCGCTTATATTATATTGGGTATTAGGCAGTTCTGCAGTTACTCATACAGAACTGAATACAGATGCAATCGATGCAATTATGTCAGGTTTGAATGATGCTTTTGTCATATCACCCCTGCTGCTGTTATTGCCGATCTTTACTATTATACTGATGTTAAAGCGTATACCAGCACTGCCGGCATTAATCGGTGTCAGCTTATTAGCTGCTGTAATTGCAGTTGTTGTTCAAGGTACGACTGTAAGTGAGATTGTACAGTTTATGACGAATGGGTATGTCATTGATACGGGAGTGGATACTGTAGATTCCTTGCTTAATCGCGGCGGGTTTGCCTCGATGCTTGCTACAGTTGGAATGCTGATTATAGCTACTGCTTTTGGAGGAATTTTAGAAGAAACAGGCTCATTTGAGATATTAACAAGCAAGATGTTGGAGAAGGTTAAGACAGCTGGCACACTTATTGCTTCCACGCTCTTAACGACGTTTGTTGTTGCTTTAGCCAGTGGTGCACAATTCTTAGCTGTCATTTTACCTGCAAGAACTTTTGTTCAAAAATATAAAGATATGAATATTGATACGAAAAACTTATCCAGAACAGTTGAGTCGATGGGAACGGTGGGGATTAATCTTATACCGTGGAGTGTTCCCGCTGTGTTTGCTTCAGGTATTTTTGGAATAAGTGCATGGGAATATATACCGTACGCATTCTTTATTTATCTTGTTCCATTAATAAATCTGCTATTTGGTTTTACGGGATGGACGATTGTGAGAAAGGATTACAGTCAAGAAAAAGAATAGAGCGATAGGAAAGGGAAGTTTTATTGTGAGTGAAGTAATATTACATGTTTTAGGCACCGCGCAGGATGGCGGTTTGCCGCATCCGAATTGTTTTTGTGAAAATTGTAAAAGAGCTTGGCGGGATCCGGCGTTTAAACGGACAGCTGCTTCACTTGCTCTCTATTTACCAGAGGAAAGTGAGTGGCATTTAATTGAAGCAACACCTGACATGCGTGAACAATTAGCACAATTTCAAATGAAATACGGGCTCGAGTCACAGCTGATGAGCAGTATCTTTCTGACACATGCACATATTGGACATTATCCAGGCTTGATGTTTTTAGGTAAAGAAGCAATTAATTCTAAAAAGCTGCCAGTGATGGCTGGAGCAAAAATGAAGCAGCTGCTTGAACAAGATGCACCTTGGAGCCAATTAACTGCGTTTAATAATATAGATGTCCGTGAAATTAAAGATAGACAAGCTGTCCAACTTTCTTCAGGAGTAACCGTTATGCCAGTACTTGTTCCGCATCGCAATGAGTTTTCGGAGACCTTTGCTTATTGGATAAAAGGACCAGTAAAGAAAGCTTTGTTTATTCCTGATATTGACAGGTGGGAAGAGTGGGATACTGATATTTATGAAGCTGTGCAAGAGGCAGATATCTGTTTTCTTGATGGGACCTTCTATTCTCCACAGGATTTAGCACATATTAATCGGGATTTAAAACAAATTCCACATCCGCTCATGACGGAAACAATGGATCTGCTGCAAGATTTAGTTGAAGAAACGGAAATATATTTTATCCATCTGAATCATTCAAATCCAGTCTTAAATAAAGATGGGGAATTAAGAAAAGCAATTGAAGAGAAGGGTTTCTTTATTGCTGATGAAGCGATGGAATTTATATTATAGGTTAAATAAAATTATTCCGCTTGATTTTAAAACAAAATCAAGCGGAATTTTATTTTTTCTCCAGTTTTGGATGAGAAAGAGGGAAATGAAAAGCTGTCAGCGCCCTTTCAAACAGAACGAAGTTTAGTCAGCATCAGAACTTTAATCCATTTCTAATGCACAGCGGTTCAGTGGATCCATTCAAAATTAGACTGACTAGGTATATAAATATAACTAAACCTAGTTGACAACTAGGAATAATCAAGTTAGAATAGTTTTAATAATTTTATATGAAACTCTTATTCAGAGAGGTGGAGGGATCTGGCCCGGTGAAGCCTCGGCAACCATTGGTGTTTCTTTAAAAGGTGCCACATCCAGCAGGCAAATTGTCTGAAAAATAAGGGGCGTATCTTAGGATAATAGCTAAGTAATGACCTCTTGAAAAAGGGCTTTTTTTATGGCTGAAAATGAGATAGGGCCATAAAAGCTAAGTATGCATATAGATATGGAGGGGATAAGATGAGTGAGGTACGAGAAAGTGCACAAGTATCAGCTGTTTTTTCAGAAATTGAGGACAGTTTTGAACAAATGAGAAACTGGAGAAGATATATGCACGAACACCCAGAGCTTTCATTTGAAGAAGTACATACAGCAAAATATATTGAAGAAAAGCTGCAATCATTCGGTCTTGAAGTGACGACAGGAATTGGCGGCAATGGCCTGATAGGCATCTTAAAAGGCGAAAAGCCAGGAAAGACTATTGCACTAAGGGCAGATTTTGATGCTTTACCGATTGAAGATGAAAAAGATGTCCCATATAAATCAAAGAATCCTGGTGTAATGCATGCTTGCGGACATGATGGGCATACTTCAGCATTGCTTGGAACAGCTTCCGTGCTGAGCAGATACCGCGAAACAATCAATGGTACAGTAAAATTTGTCTTCCAGCCAGCTGAGGAGAAACCGCCTGGCGGAGCGAAGTTTATGATTGAAGAGGGCATTCTTGATGATGTTGATTATGTCTTTGGTGCACATTTAGCATCAGAAATTCCGCTGGGACAAATCGGAGTTGGTGCAGGCTATCAAATGGCTGCGGTTGATAAATTTGAGATTCATATAAAAGGCCGCGGCGGGCATGGAGCAAGACCACATGAAAGTGTGGATTCCCTTGTCGTCGGTACAAGTGTAGTAGAGGGGCTGCAGAAGATTGTAAGCCGCCATGTTGATCCTCTGAAAGCAGCAGTTGTAACTATCGGAGTTTTTCAGGCTGGTAATGCATTTAATGTTATTCCTGATACAGCGAGAATTGAAGGCACGGTCCGCACATTTGATGGGGATGTGCGTAATCAGGTGCAGAAGAATATCAACTCGATTGTTGAAGGGATTACAGGAGCATTTCATGCAGACTATGAAATCGATTATTTACGCGGCTATCCTGCCTTGTATAATCATGAAAAAGAAACAGAAACAGTAAAAGAGGTTCTATCTGATGCTTTTTCAGAAAAGAATATTATTCCGCTTCTGCCAACAATGGGAGCAGAGGACTTTTCTTATTTCTTGGAGAATAAGCCAGGAACTTATTTTAGAGTAGGTTCACAAAATGATGACGCGGCAACACATTATCCGCATCATCATCCCAAATTCGATTTTGATGAAAGAGCATTAGTAAATATTAGTAAATCATTCGTCAAGATAGTTTCCTATTATCTTTTCGATTAGAACGCATAGAGAGGGATTTTTTCATGAAAAGAAGTTACCTGCTTATTATTGCATTATTATTTATGTTCGTTTTAATCGGCTGTTCCAGTGCAGGGGAGAATAATGCAGACGGTACAAATAGTAATACAGCCAGTCCGGAAGCAGGAGAACCTGTAGAGGGCGGCACATTAAATGTTGCATATGGTGCTGATCCGGATACATTGGATTGGATGTCTACTGGAGCATCACCAACAAGAGATGTAGCTTGGCATATCTTTGAAAACGTATTTGCTTTGGATAAAGATTATCAAGTAAAGCCGATGGTTGCTGAGGATTATGAGGTTAGTGATGATCAATTGGTTTATACGATTAAAATCCGGGAAGGTGTTAACTTTCATGACGGCACAACCGTTACAGCTGAGGATGTGATTGCCTCAATAGAACGCTGGAGGAAGGTATCTTCTGTTGGAACGATTGCAAGTGAATATATCGAATCCATTAAAGAGATTGATGCGTTGACAGTCGAAATCACTTTAAATCAAGTATATAGCGCTCTTATGTCTGATATGGCAGCACCGAAGTCGGCATTGATGGTCATTCCCAAAGAGGTTGCAGAGGCTGCTGGTGAGCAGCTGCTGACAGCGGAACAGTTAATTGGAACGGGACCATACCAATTTGAAGATTGGTCGCGCGGCAATGAAATCGTGCTGACACGCTTTGATGATTACACTGCACGTGAAGAGGAAGACTGGGGCGGTCTAACCGGAAAAAAGACAGCTTATTTAGACGAGATTAAGTTCCAGATTGTGAAGGACCCACAAGTCATGATTAATGGTCTTAAAACCGGAATCTATGATTATGCACAATCCATTCCAGCGGATTTATATGAAGTAATTGAAACGGAGCCGGAAATTGATCCTGTAACGTATATAAATGGCTATTCGGTTACAACGCCAGACAAGTCAGAAGCACCATTTGATGATTTAAAGGTCCGTCAAGCTTTGAATTATGCATTGGATAATGAAGTGATTGCACAATCCACTTATGGGAATACAGAGTTTTATAATATGGATGGTGCCTTGTTTGACCCCGAACAGACAGAACTATATAGCCCGGAAGGAACAGATGACTATTTAGCACATGATACAGAGAAGGCAAAAGAACTCCTGGAAGCATCTGATTATGATGGAGAGCCTGTCAAGATTATGTTCTCCAATGATACAGAAACATATAAACGTATATCACAAGTGATGAAGCAGCAAATGGAAGAAGTTGGTTTCAACGTAGAATTGGTGTCTTATGAATGGGCAACATACCTAGAAAAATGGCAGGACCCTGCGAACTGGGATTTAGTTGTTGTTGGCTGGTCTACTCGTTTTTCACCGAATGAATTAGGCATGCTGATTCAGGATACACCAAGCAGCGGCTGGTTTAACAGCGAGCGCTGGGATGAACTGCTTGATGCATGGGGTGTAGCATCATCCTCTGAGGAAAGAACAGACATTCTTACAGAGATGAACCAAACGGTCAACGATGAAATTCCATTTATTAAGATTGCGAATGAAACAAAATTAGATAGTAAGAGTGAAAAAATACCAGTTTATGATAATTGGGTTGGTCAACGCTTCTGGAATACATGGAAGAGTGAATAATTTTTCTGTAGGGAAGTCTTGTCAGGTTTGTAAATGACGTGACTTCTCTTTCTTATTTTGAATTAGAGGAGGGAGTACGTTGCTGCAGTACACGATACGCAGATTGATTTCCATCATTCCAGTGCTCTTGATTGTCAGTATCATCGTCTTTTTAATTGTTCATTTAACACCTGGTAACCCTGCATATCTGATTCTGGGGGAAGACAGTTCACCAGAAGCGATTGCACAGCTGGAAGCACAATTGGGGCTGGATAAATCGGTTTTTGTTCAGTTTGCCGATTGGTTTAAAAATGTGCTTGTCGGTGACCTCGGTCAGTCGGTCTATTCTTCACAGCCGGTGACAGAAGTGATTTTCGAACGAGTCGGTCCAACGTTCAGCTTGATGGTGATATCAATGGCATTCACATTAATCATTGCAATTCCAACTGCTATTTTCATAGTTTGGCGCCGTAATACAATCTTGAATCCAATGTTTACTTCTGTATCTCTTTTTGGCGCATCTATCCCCGAGTTTTGGTTTGCCATGTTGCTTGTGCTCGCATTTGGTGTGGCGATACCTATCTTTCCTGTCGCTGGATATGCTCCATTTGCGACAGGGATAGGCAACTGGCTTTATCATTTAATTCTGCCTGCATTTGTACTTGCCGCAGTTGAGATTGGCTTGATTGCGAGAATGCTGCGGGATGGCATGCTTGATTCAGTGAACCAGGATTATACAAAAACAGCTCGGGCAAAAGGGGTAAAAGAAAGCATTGTTTTGATGAAACACGTTTTTTCCAATGCACTGATTCCTACGACTACCGTAATTGGTGTAACGATTGCTGGTTTGCTTGGCGGAACTGTTATTATCGAAACGATTTTCACGATACCTGGTATTGGCCAGCTTTTAATTGACTCGATTCATCGCCGGGACTATCCAGTGATTCAGGGGGTAGTGCTCTTTATCGCTGTTATCTATGTAATTATCAATCTAGTCATTGATTTGCTGTATGCATTGTTGGATCCGAGGATCCGCTACGATTGATTGGTTAATCGGATGTTCAAAACTTTGAAAAAGGGGATTTCCGTATGTTTAAGAAAAAACGAAATCTAGTTGCGGCGGGGATTCTCGTTCTGCTTGCGATTGCAACACTCACTGCATCGTGGTGGCTGCCTGTCTCGCCTTCCATCATTGATTCGACCCAGCGGCTGCTTGCTCCATCTGGTGACCATTGGTTTGGTACAGATCATTTTGGCAGGGATATTTTTGGCCAAACCGTAGTCGCAGCACGTGTATCCCTGATTGTTGGTTTTACGGTGGCAATAATTGCGACTGTATTAGGAACAATTACTGGCTTAATCGCTGGCTATTATAAAAAAGCTGACTTTATTATTATGCGGATTATCGACGGCATGCTGGCCTTCCCATCATTGCTTTTAGCCCTGGCATTAGTTGCAGCACTTGGCGGAAATATGACGAACATTATTATTGCGCTATCCTTCTCCTTCTGGCCAGTAATGACACGGATTGTGCGCTCAGCTGTCTTGCAGATTAACACTTTGCAATATGTCGAGGCCGCAAAAACGTCTGGTGTAAGTGATCCGATTATTTTAGCACGGTATATTTTGCCGAATGTGCTTTCACCAATTATTGTGCAAGGAACGTTTATTTTTGCAAAGGCAATTTTGGCTGAAGCTGCATTAAGCTTTTTAGGTGTAGGTGTAGAACCATCCACCCCAACATGGGGGAATATGCTCCAGGAAGCACAAATATATATATCGATTGCACCTTGGTTCTCGATATTCCCTGGACTTGCGATTGTGATTACCGTGCTTGCCTTAAATCTGCTTGGTGAAGGATTGCGTGATGCCTTTGATCCCCATGCAAAAGGCAAGATGAAAAAGAAAAAGTCTCGTTTCGGCAAAACGGTAAATGCCGCATAAGGTGAAACATCAATCTGTGGGAGTTTTGTATTTCTCCCACTTAACCTGCGATAAATTTTAAAAAAGGAGGAAGCAGACCGTGCTTGAAGTACAAAACTTAAAGACCCAGATTGACACCAATGATGGAATTGTAAAAGCGGTGGATGGTGTGTCATTTACCATTGAAGCTGGTCAAACGCTTGGAATTGTTGGAGAGTCTGGCAGCGGAAAAAGTGTGCTTGCTCATTCAATCATGCAATTGAATCCAAAGCCGCCAGCCTTCTATCCAGAAGGAAAAATCATGTTTGAGGGAAAAAATCTCCTTGAGCTCTCGGAAAAAAACTTGCGGAAGATCCGCGGCAGTGAGATTGCAATGATTTTTCAGGACCCGATGTCCAGTTTAAATCCTGTTTTTAAAATCGGCGCACAGCTGATTGAGGCAATTGTAACGAATGAAAAAATGTCAAAAAAACAAGCAAAAGCCCGGGCCATAGAGCTGTTGAAGGATGTGGGAATACCTGATGCGGAACGGAGATTGGAGGATTATCCCCATCAGTTTTCAGGCGGTATGCGGCAGCGTGTTCTGATTGCGATTGCTCTCGCAGGAAATCCGAAGCTGCTGATTGCTGATGAGCCAACAACTGCGCTGGATGTAACGATTCAGGCACAAATCCTGGAGCTGTTGCGCAAGGTCCAAGAGAAGTATGGAATGGCAATTATCCTGATCAGCCATGATTTAGGTGTCATCTCGCAAATGGCAGACAATGTGTTAGTCATGTATTCAGGGAGAATTGTTGAAGAAGGCTCTGTCAATGATATTTTTTACCGTACATCCATGCCGTATACATGGTCCTTGCTCCGTTCCTTGCCGCGTCTGGACGGTGAGAAGCATGAACGACTCATTAATATTGAAGGTCAGCCGCCAAGCTTAATCTCTCCGCCACAGGGCTGTAATTTTCATCCGCGCTGTCCATTTGCGACAGAGATGTGTTTGAAGATTGACCCTGCACTGACCGAACGAGGGGAAGGCCATCGTGTCGCCTGTATTTTATCGGAACAGGAATTTGCGGAGAAAAAGGCGCAGATTAAAGCTGTTGAAAGGGAAGGAGTGCTTTAAAAAATGGCAGAAGCTCTGCTTGAAATTCGTGATGTACACATGCATTTTCCAATAAAAAGCGGTGTGCTCCAAAGAACAAAAAATGAGGTTAAAGCTGTGAATGGTGTGAATCTGACAGTGAACAAAGGGGAGACCATCGGAATTGTCGGTGAGTCAGGCTGCGGTAAGAGCACCCTTGCCCGCACGCTTGTTGGGCTGTTAACACCAACGTCAGGCGATATTTTATTTGAAGGTGAAAGCATCCTTGATTTTGATCGCAAACAAATGCACGAGCTGCGCAGAGATATTCAGATGGTGTTCCAGGATCCATATACAAGTTTGAATCCGCGGATGAAGGTAGGCGATATCATTGCTGCACCATTAAAAGCATATCGGATGACAGATAATCTGGAAGGCCGTGTAAGGGAATTGATGGATCTTGTTGGTTTAAAAGCAGAGGATTATGAAAAACTCCCACATCAATTTTCAGGCGGACAAAGACAGCGAATCGGAATCGCCCGTGCACTCGCATTAAACCCAAAGTTAATCATTCTAGACGAGCCTGTAAGTGCGCTTGATGTTTCAATTCAGGCGCAGGTCATTAATTTACTTGAAGACTTACAAAAAGAACTCGATTTAACCTATGTCATTATTGCCCATGATTTATCTGTTATTAAGCATATTGCGGATAAGGTTGCCGTTATGTACTTAGGGAAAATAATGGAAGTATCAGACAGTGAGACTTTCTATAAAAATGCACGTCATCCATATACAAATGCACTTTTATCAGCAGTTCCCCTCCCGGATCCTGAAAAAGAGAAGGCAAGACAGCGCATGGTGCTGAGCGGTGAATTGCCGTCACCTGCAAATCCGCCGTCTGGGTGTGTTTTCCATACGAGGTGTCCATTTGCGCAGGAATCGTGTAAGCTGGAAGTGCCCAGCCTGGAAGCAAAGGATAGTAATACAGATCATCTCGTTTCTTGTTTTTATCCATTGAATATGGAACAGCAGGTCCCTGTAGAAAATAGATAAATAGAGGTGTATAAACATGGCAGTTTACAAGATTTCATTAATGGAAGCTTATCAGATAGAAACCTTACACAGCAATAATCTTTCAAATGAACAAATCATTGCCCAGATCAATCAAGGAAATATAGAACCATGGCAAGCACTGCATGAGCATTTTGACTTTGAATTGCTGCTAAACCTGGCGAATGAAGATATGAATAGATTTCAGGAGATTCTTGAGTCTGGCTATCAAGTGAAATTTATGACTTTTAATGGTCTAAAGAATTTATTGCGCATGCGTTTTAAGAAAGAACAGGACAGAGATTATACCGTCCAGGAAAGAGGCATCAACAGACTTGTGTTAACAGAAGCAGAGCTGGCCCAGGTGAAGCAAATGCTTTCAGTAAATTGGCTGCTTACAGAAAAGAAGCAGGATGCTGATGGCTTTGTTGTCGAAATTGAATTGGTGTAATTGGTGCAGCTGGAACGAGATTTGTTCCAGCTTTTGTTTGTGAGAATATGCTTGTCATCGCCCGAACAACTGGGATTGGGCTCAAACTGTAATTGAGACAAGTAAAGAAAATAAGGGAGTCAATTGTTTAACTACGCTTAATCAGATGATAGAGCATAAGTCATAAATGCAGTTAAGTGTATACTGAATTAAATAACTTTGGTAATTTAACTGTGTTCAACTAGTTACTATTAATGAATATATCCAAAAGATGGAAATATTGCTTAAACCGATAATAACGATATAATTACGATAGAAAGGGGGAGAGGAAATGAGAAATAAATGGAGATATGTCTGGTCTTTTATGATTCTATTATTAATTGGCCTGGGCGTCTATAGCAATCTATCAGATGGAGAGATAAACAATGCAGAAAAACAAGTGATTACGATTGCTGATGGCGGCTGGGACAGTATGCAAGTACATAACTTTATTGCTGCGTTCATTATTGAAAATGGCTATGAATACCCTGTCAGCTTTGTAAATGGCTCTTCGATTGCAACCTTTGCTGGACTCCGGACAGGTGAAATCGATGTTTATATGGAACTTTGGTACAACAATATGGAGGAGCCATATTTAGAAGCGTTGGAAGCGGGCGAGATTATTGAGCTTTCAACAAATATGGTAACAGACGATCAAGGTTTTTATGTTCCCTCGTTTGTAATCGAAGGTGACCCGGAAAGTGGAATAGAACCAATGGCACCAGATCTGGAGACAGTCGAAGATTTAAAGAAATACTCGGAGCTGTTTCAAGATCCCGAGGACCCCTCTAAAGGTGTGATCATTGGTGCGCCAAGTGGAACGGTTATCCATGATGTTTTGGAAGAGAAAGTACATACATATGAGCTGGACGAAAGCTTCAATTACTTTACACCTGGATCTGCAGGTGCTGTTACCGCTTCGATTGCGCGGGCATTTAAGAATCACGAGGCATGGGTTGGTTACCAGTGGTCGCCAACATGGGCAATGGCAAAATATGATTTAACACTATTAAAAGAGCCGCCTTATGATGAAGCAACTTTTAATGAGGACTTTGGAACGGCATTCCCTGAAAATCCTGCATATATTGCAACAAATGTGGAACTCCCAGAAAAAGCGCCAATCATTGCGGAATTTCTGAGCAACTATGAAACCTCAAGTAAAATAACTGGTGATATCTTACTGTATATGGAGGAAAATGATAAAACACCTAAGGAAGCAGCTTTATGGTTCTTGAAAAATGAGGAAGCGATATGGTCAGAATGGATGACGGGAGAAATTACTGAAAAAGTGAAAGCTGCGCTGGAAACAATCGATTTGTAAGAGAGAAAGAGGGGGTGGAGTTTACAGATGTTTGATTTTCCTGAAAAACTAAGTTTCCATATTGGAAATTATATAGATAAGATTGTGGATTGGCTGACCGTTCATTGGTCGGGATTCTTTGGTGCGATAAAGTCAGGTCTATTATGGGTGTTTGTTC
Source organism: Oceanobacillus sp. FSL H7-0719 (assembly GCF_045040795.1). Taxonomy (GTDB): domain Bacteria; phylum Bacillota; class Bacilli; order Bacillales; family Amphibacillaceae; genus Oceanobacillus. The sequence goes on from NZ_CP150301.1 coordinate 3,819,629, forward strand.
ATTTGAATGAATTTCTTGTCTGGGTTCCCTGGTGGTATGTTATTTTAGTTGTATTTTTGCTTGCCCTGCAGTATAAGTCACTGGGGTCAGGACTGCTTTATAGTGGCTTTTTATTTTTAATTGGCATGTTCGGATTATGGGAGGCAACAATGTATACATTAACGATTGTGATTGCAAGTGTGGTTATTACCACCGTGATTGGAATCCCACTGGGAATTCTAATGGCTTCCAATCAACGTTTTGAAACCCTGATTAAACCATTGCTTGATGCAATGCAGACAATGCCATCTTTTGTATATCTTATACCGGGAATCTTTTTCTTTGGATTGGGGCTTGTACCTGGTGTGCTTGCCACGATTATCTATGCACTGCCGCCGATTATGCGGCTGACGAATTTGGCGATCCGCGGAGTGCCAACTGAAGTGGTCGAAGCCGGGTTATCATTTGGTCCATCTAAATGGCAGCTGCTGAGAAAGGTGCAGATTCCGCAGGCTTTGCCGACAATTATGACTGGAGTAAACCAAACGACAATGATGGCACTTGCAATGGTTGTCGTTGCTTCCATGGTTGGTGTAGAGGGGCTTGGACTCGAAGTGTTGTCCGCATTAAACCGGATTGATGTAGCACAGGGATTTGAAGCGGGAATCAGCATTGTATTTATTGCAATTATTATTGACCGACTGACACTTGCAGTTTCTGAAAATACACAAAGCAGGACAAGAAAGGGGCATCAGTAGAATGGCAGTGAAAATAGAGATAGATCATCTGACTAAAATCTATGGCTCTCATCCTGTAAAACACATGCGCTCCCTTGAAGAAGGTCTGTCCAGAGAAGCATTCCAGCAAAAGACAGGTCATACTGTTGGAATTCGTGATGTTTCTTTTGAAGTGGAGGAAGGAGAAATATTCGTGATTATGGGGCTTTCTGGAAGCGGAAAGTCAACATTAATCCGCTGTCTTAATTTGCTCCATGAACCAACAGCAGGCAGCATTTTAGTAGATGGAGAAGATATTACAGATTATAGCCTACGTGAATTAAAGGAATTTAGACAAAATAAAATTGCGATGGTATTCCAGCATTTCGGGCTGTTCAGTCATCGGACAGCAGCGGAAAATGTCGGTTACGGCTTAGAAATTCGCAAGGTTTCTCCTAAAGAACAAACGAAAATGGTTAAAAAGAGCATCGCGTCTGTCGGGTTAACAGGCTGGGAGGATAAATATCCTGATGAATTAAGCGGCGGGATGCAGCAGCGTGTTGGTCTTGCAAGAGCACTTGCGAATGATCCGGATATTTTATTAATGGATGAGCCGTTTAGTGCCCTTGACCCGCTCATTCGGAGAGAAATGCAGGAGGAATTACTGGACCTGCAGAAACGATTAAAGAAAACAATTATTTTTATTACACATGATATAAACGAGGCATTTAAGCTTGGCAATCGTGTGGCAGTAATGAAAAATGGTGAGATAGAGCAGATTGGTTCGCCTGCAGGTATTTTAAGGAATCCAGCAAATGCTTATATAGAAGCATTTGTGAAAGATGTGGATCGTTCAAAAATGACCCGTGCAGCACATATTATGGTAAAACCGAGTGCTGTCATTCAGCTGGAAGAAGATTTGAAGACAGCGTGTGATAAGATAAAAGCAAATGGACGTTCCAGTCTCTTTGTCGTGAATCAGGAAAAAGCGATACAAGGAATTCTATCCCTTGAAGAGGCGATGCTTGGCTTGGAAGCTGGTAAAGCTTTAAAGCAGGTTATCTGTGATGATTATGAAACAGGTTCACCGGATATGTATATCAGTGATCTGCTTGAACAATCGATAAAAAGCCGTTATCCACTTGCAGTAGTAGAGGGAGAAAAACTTGTCGGGGTGCTGACGAAGGAGAAGGTTCTGGAAAGCTTGGTGTGAGTAAGAAGAATTTGCAGATCACATAGAAAAATATTGCAGGAAAAGTGGCAGCTTTTATAAATAAAAGCTGCCACTTTTCAATTTTCCTGATGTGAAGATGCTCTGTTTTTGCCGAACATTTATGACTCTATTTATTCCTTCTTTATCATTGATTTTTTAAAAAACGTGAAAAAGATATGATCATCAAAAAAACGAATTGCATAAAATTCATACAAATGGTAAAATAAACGTAACTTTATTGAAACGGAGGTGGGGAAGATGTTGAATCAAGCTGTTTTAAAGCGCGCAAACTGGATGGAATTCCTTTATTTATGCCGTGCTGAAATTTCTGTTTTTGCTGTTAATGGGATACGTGTGTCCTTTTTTAACAACTAAATAGAAATGTAAAACAGTGAAAACATCTCTTAGCCCACAATAGAAATACGTGTAGAGGAGTGCATTTTCATGCACTCCTTTTCAGTTGTATCGTTAATTGGTCAGCCATGGGAAGGTGTGTCTTCTCATGGCTTTTTTATATAGGAAACGGAGGAATAGATATGATTATCTGCAGTGTAAATCAAATTGCTAAAATGTATGGCGGCAATGCAATTTTTGAGAATATATCATTTGAAATAAAAGAAAAGGATCGGGTTGGTCTCGTCGGAAGAAATGGCAGCGGCAAGACAACACTTATTCGTTTGCTTGCTGGTGATGACACACCGGATGCTGGACAAATTCATTGGAAAAAAGATGCCATAATCGGATATTTATCACAAATCCCGGATTATCAGGGTACGATAACAACAAAAGATGTTTTGAAAAAAGCATTTACTGACTTATTAGCAATGGAAGATAAAATGAAAAGAATCGAGCAGGAAATGACAAATGAAGCGGATGCGAATGTGCTGCATAGGCTTGTGAGCGAATATGGGGCCTTGCAGGATGCGTTTGCATTACATGGCGGTTATGAAATAGAATCAAACATTGAAAAAATAGTGTATGGATTAAATATGAACCATTTGGTTGAACAGCCATTTTCCAGACTAAGCGGTGGCGAGAAGACGAAAGTTGGCTTAGGCCTGATGCTTTTAAAGCAGCCGGATCTATTATTGCTTGATGAACCGACAAATCATTTAGACCTGATGGCTGTTGAATGGCTTGGAAATTACTTAAGAGAATATCCAGGTACCGTGCTTGTGATTTCACATGACCGCTATTTCTTGGATGAGGTTGTAAATAAAGTCGTTGATATGGAGGATGGTGAGTTGACGACATATCATACAAACTTCACTGGGTTTGTAAAGGAAAAAGAGGAAAGATTACTTCGAGCTTTCCAGGATTATGAGGAGCAGCAAAAGAAAATCAAAAAGATGAAAGAAGCAATTAAGCGCTTGCGTGAGTGGGCCAACCGTGCGAATCCGCCGAATGCGGATTTGCATCGCAGGGCAAGGAATATGGAGAGAGCATTGGAAAGAATGGAAAAACTGCATCGTCCCATATTAAACCGAAAGAAAATGCATTTAGAAATGGCAGCAGCAGACAGAAGCGGGAAAGATGTTATTTCACTTAAAGATGTCTCGATAGGATTTGAAGAGAAAAAATTATTTGAGCGGGTTCATATGCATATCGCTTATCAGGACCGGGCAGCAATCATTGGTGAAAATGGTACAGGGAAGTCAACGCTATTGAAACTCATTCTAAAAGAGCTGACTGCAGATGAAGGGGAGGTGCGCATTGGCAGCAATGTGAAAGCAGGCTATTTAGCGCAAAGTGTATTTTCAGTGCTTAATGAAGAGACGGTACTTGAAGCATTTCGGGATGAAATTAGCGTCACAGAAGGAGAAGCGAGGGGGATTTTAGCGAGGTTTATGTTCTATGGGCATGCTGTTTTTCAGAAGGTTTCCTCCTTAAGCGGCGGGGAGAGAATGCGGCTGAGATTGGCCCAGCTGATGTACCAGGATGTGAACCTGCTTATTTTAGATGAGCCGACCAACCACCTGGATATTGATTCCAGAGAGGTACTCGAGGAAGCACTGGAAGACTTTGAAGGGACAATATTAGCGGTTTCACATGACCGATACTTTCTCAATAAATTGTTCAGGAAAGTGTATTGGATAGAAGACAGCCAGGTTCATGCCTTTGCTGGGAATTATAATTGGGCCAAGGAAAAGATGGCAGAGAAAAGAGAGCAAGAAGTTCGGATAGATACAGTGAAAAAGGAAAAACGAGCACGATATAAGGTACCGAACCATCATTCGAGACAGCTTGAAACGTTGGAGAATGACATTCTGCAATTAGAAGAAAAAATCATAGATCTAGAGAAACAGCTTACGGAAACAGAGGACATGGAGCAGCTTCAAATGCTTTTTAAAGACAAAGAGGAACTGGAAACGAAATGGGAAACGCTTTGTGAAGAACTGGAAAAATGAGAAGGGCAGGCTGATGTAAAATGAAAAATGATTCTATTATTAAAATATGGTCGGACTATTGCAGTAAAAACCTGGATGCACCTGAAAACTATGATGTATGGGCTTTTGGAGATTCAAAGGATATGGCTGATGAGCTTGCAGGGTTAGTTCTGGAAGGTGTGAAAACAGCAACTGCATTGCTTTACTTATTATATGAACGTGAAAAGGAAGCATTGCCGTATACAGGACTTCATAATATTATCTTGAACGGCGCGGGAAAAGCGGTTGGAATAATAGAAACGACAGAAGTGAATGTTGTTCCATTTAATGAAGTGACAGCAGAATTTGCATATTTGGAAGGGGAAGGAGACCGCTCATTGGCGTATTGGCGAGATGTTCATGAAGCATTTTTTAAGCGGGAACTCGAAGAGATAGGCATAGAATTTAATTGGACAATGCATGTTGTATGTGAAAAGTTTAGGCTTATAGATAAGAAATACTAATAATTTAGTTATGAAAAAGAAGCTGACTTATGTGGTAAGTAGTTCGGTTCAGAGATAGAAAAGTAAAAATAGCAAGTGTTTTAGCAAGCGAATTGGCATAATAATTTGCTTGCTTATTTTTATTGTAATGACAAGGCCTATTGGGTTTTAACATTAAAAATAGCAACAGATTTAGCATAGGTTTTAACCAAAGGATAATAGCTATTGGTCACGCTATGAAATATGTGTTATAAGCATTGTAAAAAACTGTGATGATTGTATAATCATTTATAAGATTTATCTAAGTAAATGATGGCGTTTGTTAAGCTATATTTGTAGCGTTTGTGAAAAGATGTACTTACAGTAACGGGGCAGGGTTAGTGGAAGAAGAAAATAACAGAATGAGGGGTTCCCTTGATTAAAATAATTGACATTAGTAATAGAAAAAACGCTGAAGATGTTTTAAACATTCAAATACCATCATATAAGGTAGAGGCAGAAATAATTGGTTCATATGAAATACCACCATTAAAGGATACAGTTCATACCTTGCAACATTGCGGAGAAACTTTCTTTGGTTATTATGAAAATGAAAAACTATACGGAATAATATCTATAAAAGTAGATGATGATGAAGTTGATATACATAGGTTAATCGTACATACAAACCATTTTAGAAGAGGAATTGCACAGTTGCTTTTAAATTTCATTGAAACTAAGTTCGAGGTTGAAACAATAAAAGTAGCAACAGGTTCTAAAAATACTCCAGCAGTTAATTTTTATAAAAAGAATGGATTTCAAAATATTAAGAGGAACATAGTAAATGAACAACTATAATTAACCTTTTTTGAAAAGAAATTATAATTTTCTTATTGAGGTAACTGGTGCAAAAGTTGAAGATGAGATCAAACGGCAGCTATTTTTATTCTTATTGCACTATAGGGGCAGAAGAGTTGAAGAAGGAGTAGTTATTTGTTGAAAGGGTCTAATTATTGGGGGTGCTTGTTTGAGAAGGGTATTGACATTAATTTTACTTGTTGTGATTTTGGGAGCTTGCGGTCAGCAAGATAATGGTTCCTCTGGAGAAAGGCACGTAGGTATCATTGTTGACATTGAGAAAGATACATTTGATGAAATGTACATCGTATTATCTTTGCCAAGTGTGGAAGACATTGATATTTCGAACAAAACAAGAGAGGAACTAATTAGACTTGCACAAGAAAATGATGGTGTTTTCTACCACCTCAGCCAAGAAGAATACGAAGAATTGGATTTAGAAATAGGTAAACGAATTGTTGGCTATTATAGTGCTGTCGGAGAATCAGACCCTCCTGTACTTTTTACTGATAAAATAGAGGTAATTTCACAATGATTATTATGACTTTATTAAACAAATGGATGCTTTAGTGGAAGAACAAGCCAGTAAAAATTCAAAAACGCAGAGGATGTTAAAACCTTTGCGTTTTACTATATGATTTAATGGCTAGAATCGTGTGATTCCTCCAGTTATTTACCTTGAGAAATAACTTTTTCTACCTCACAACCGAACTACTTACTTATGTGGCTGGCTTCTTTGCCTTTTTCCAATGAGAAAGAAGTGAAATGGCTCTTACGCAAAATGAATAATTTCCTTTTCCTCTTTATACATTATATAAACAACTGCAAAGGGGGATGGCTCATGGAAAAGTGGATTAAGAGCTTGAAAACAGAAACACCGCAAGAAGGGTTTGAATTAGCAATAAAACTTGCCCAAAAAGGGGTGGAATATACCCAGCCGTCAGCTGCTATCCGAAAGAAGCTGCGTCCGAAGTATTCTAGAAATGCGGACAGTTTAATCGCTGTATCTCAAGTTATCTCCATTCATTTTCAAACAGTAGCTGCGGCAAACGAGTATTGGAAATCAAAATCGCCCCGCCTTTCATAGTCTGTGATTATATATAAACAGCCAATTTACTGCAGGTGGATGCAACATTGGATAAACTGTCCTTGTCTAATCATTTTCTCTTAAATAATAGAGTTGGGAGTACTTGATAAAAAGTTACTCCCTTTTAATAAAATTAGTAAAACGTACTGTTTTAAAAACGATTGATTTCTTCTTGCCTTTTCATCATTTCTTGTTTATAGTTATATACAAATATTCTGAACATACTATACGGTCAGTTAGTTTATGGGAGGAGGAAGTGTAATGAATTTTTCTTATTCAGCTAAAGTCATTGACCTTAAAGAGAAATTAACTCACTTCATGGAGCAGAATGTTTATCCAAATGAAAAGGTGTATGAAGACCAGTTGAATCTTCAAGAAACGCGCTGGTCTGGTGTCCCGCCTATTATGGAAAAACTAAAAGAAAAAGCAAAAAGAGAAGGTCTATGGAATTTATTCCTGCCTCACAGTGCGAATGGTGGGGGCCTCTCGAATCTGGAATATGCACCGCTTTGCGAAATCATGGGGCGTTCGCTGATTGGACCGGAAGTATTCAATTGCAATGCACCAGATACAGGGAATATGGAAGTGTTGGATCGCTATGGGTCGGAAGAACAGAAAGAGAAATGGCTAATGCCTTTGCTTGCAGGAGAGATACGTTCCTGTTTTTCAATGACAGAACCAGACGCGGCTTCAAGTGATGCGACAAATATCGAAACTAGTATGATGCGTGATGGGTCTGAATATGTGATTAATGGCAGGAAATGGTGGTCTTCCGGTGCTGGAGATTCACGTTGTGAAGTCGCAATTGTGATGGGGAAAAGTGCTGCAAATGCGTCTAAATATGAGCAGCAATCGATGATTCTCGTACCACTGGATACACCCGGTGTAAAGATTGAAAGAATGCTGCCTGTCTTCGGTTATGATCATGCACCACATGGACATGCCGAAATTACCTATGAAAATGTCCGTGTTCCCGCCACGAATATGATTTGGGGTGAAGGAAAAGGTTTTGCCATTGCTCAGGGGCGCCTTGGGCCAGGAAGAATTCATCACTGTATGCGATTAATCGGGGCAGCAGAGCGAGCGTTAGAAGAATTATGCAAGCGCGTTGAAAGTCGAGCCACATTTGGGAAAACATTAGCTGAACAAGGTGTGATTCAGGAATGGATTGCAGACTCACGAATCGAAATTGAACAGGCACGTCTATTAACTTTAAAAGCGGCATATATGATGGATACGGTTGGTAATAAGGTAGCTAAAGCAGAAATTGCCATGATAAAAGTTGTTGCACCAAATATGGCTTTGCGTGTAATTGACCGAGCGATTCAAGCATTTGGCGGTGCAGGAGTGAGTGATGACTTCACGCTGGCTGCACAATGGGCAAATGCACGGACATTACGATTAGCGGATGGACCAGATGAAGTACATCGAAGGCAAATTGCTAAATATGAGTTAGAAAAGACCCGCAGCTAATTATAGATGTATAGATGACTGCTGCTAGTAAAAGGAGTAGGGAGGATGTTAGGATGCATATACTGGACTTGTTTAAATTAAATGGCAAAACAGCAATTGTAACTGGCGGGGGCCGTGGATTAGGAGCACAAATTGCCCGAGGCTTTGCAGAAGCGGGCGCAAATGTAGTTGTATGTTCTCGTAATTTGGAAGCCTGCGAGGAAATGAAAGAAGAAATAAAGCAGCTTGGTGCAGATTCCTTAGCAGTTAAATGCGATGTAACGAATCCCGATGATATTGAAGAAGTGGTAAATCAAACCGTTGAACAGTTTGGCACGATTGATATTTTAGTCAACAATAGTGGTGCAACATGGGGAGCGCCTGTTGAAGAAATGCCATACGAAGCATGGGAAAAGGTGTTAGATGTGAATGTTACAGGTACATTTTTAATGAGCCAAGCAGTTGGACAAGTTATGATTAAGCAGCACAGTGGAAAAATCATCAATATCGCCTCAATTGCTGGCTTTGGCGGTACTCCTCCGTTTATGCAAACAATTGGCTATAACACAAGTAAGGGAGCCATTATGACTTTTACAAAGGATTTAGCTGTGAAGTGGGGGAAATATAATATAAATGTAAATGCGATTGCACCAGGCTTTTTCCCGACGAAAATGTCCAATGTGCTCATTGAGCAAGGAAGAGAGCAAATATTAGCTGGAACCCCATTAAATCGTTTAGGCGAAGACTCTGATTTAAAAGGTGCTGCATTATTTCTGGCATCGAAAGCGGCGGATTATGTGAGTGGGGATATTCTTACGGTTGATGGCGGAGCACATGCTTATTAGCTTTGCCCAATCCAGAATAAATAAATCCGAACGATTTCACACGAACCTTTTCGTTCGTTTTGAAAATGGATGATAGATTAAGAGACAATATAAAATGAACAAAAATGGAGAAGACAGATGAAAGATAAAATAACAGAGCAAAGCATTTTACTTTTTGAAAAAAAGGGATTCAGTCAAACATCTATCCAGGACATAGTAGATGAATTAGAAGTCACCAAGGGAACCTTCTATTATTATTTTTCCAGTAAGGAACAGCTTTTAATGGATATTCACTTAAACTATATTTCGGATTTATTAGAAAGGCAAGAGATTATTCTCCATGCTGATGCAACTGGGCGGCAAAAGTTAATTCAAATGATTCATTTGCTTATTGGTGATATCAAGGATAAGGGGCCAAGTGCCAAAGTATTCTTCAGGGAAATACGCCATTTAGGTGACAAGCATATGGAAATGATTAAAAAACAGCGTGAGCAATTTCGGATCCATATTGAAAGAATCGTTCAAAGTGGTATGGAAAAAGGGGAATTTCGCAATGATTTAAGGCCAGATATCATTGCATTTGGAATTTTAGGTGTAACGAATTGGAGCTATAACTGGTATAAGCCGAATGGAGAAGTAACGATTGATGAGCTTGTTGAAATATACGCAGCCATGTTACTGACAGGCATTGAAAAATAGCAACGTCCAGAAAAACTGCAGTGGTGTGAGTTTTATAGAGGAGGCGAAGGGATGGGAGCATCTTTCAGTGATACCAAGCAAGTCCGTAAAGGAGAGGAATTAGATAGAGAGAGGTTAACAAATTTTATTAAAAATGAATTACCTGGGGTAGCGACGGGCGAACTGGAGATTGAACAGTTTCATGCCGGGCATTCGAATTTAACCTATTTATTGCGAATCGGCACTTGGGAAGCAGTACTGCGCCGTCCGCCACTTGGTCCAGTTGCGAAGAAGGCACATGATATGGAAAGGGAGTTTACCATCTTAACTGGTTTGCATCCTCACTTTGCAGCCGCACCAAAACCAATCATTTTTTCGGCTGATGAATCGATTGTTGGCAGTCCCTTTTTTATAATGGAGAGACGGAAAGGAATTGTCCTGGATACAGACTTTCCAGATGCTGTTTCGTACGACCCCTCATTGGGAAAACGCATTTCTGGACTAATGGCAGAAAAATTAGCAGCCCTCCACGAGATAGACTTTACAAAGACAGATTTAGTGAACATTGCTAAACCTGTAGGATTCATGGAGCGGCAGGTAATTGGATGGATCAAACGCTATGAACGGGCAAAAACAGATGATGTTCCCTATATCGGCTTATTAACGAAGTGGCTGGAAAGAAACATGCCATCATCAGGGCAACAAGCAATTATTCATTATGATTATAAGCTGAATAATGCAATGTTTTCGCATGATTTCTCGAAAATGACTGGCTTATTTGACTGGGAAATGACAACAGTTGGTGACCCGCTTGCTGATGTTGGTGCAGCAATGAGCTACTGGATACAAAAGGATGATCCGGATTTACTTAAAAAGGGATTGGGAAAACCGCCTGTAACAGTAATGGAAGGCTTCTATACACGGGATGAATTTCTTGAAGCTTATGCAGTACAAAGTGGGCGGGACTTGAGCCATATTGATTATTATATTACTTTTGCTTATTTTAAGCTTGCTGTTATTTGTCAGCAAATCTATTTCCGTTACAAAAAGGGGCAGACGGGAGATCAGCGATTTGCGCATTTCAATCACTTTGCAGAGAATCTTATCGCCCATGCAGCAGGTACAGTAAGAAACCTATGACAGCAAAGGAAACAAACAAAAACGAAATAGAAAAATAGGAGGAAATTGATTTATGATGAAAACAGTTCAATTTACAGAATTTGGCGGACCAGAGGTATTAAAACTTATCAATCAGGAAGTACCGGAAATAGGGGATGATGATGTTTTACTTGAGGTAAGAACAGTAGGTGTGAATTATGCGGATACAGCAAGACGTGAAGGACAATATGTTGTGCCGACTAAATTACCATTTACACCAGGAGCCGAAGTTGCGGGAATTGTTGCGAAAGTCGGGGCAAATGTTAAAAATGTGAAAGAAGGGAGCCGAGTAGTTACATTAATTGAATCTGGAGGTTATGCGGAATATGTTCGTGTCCCAGCTCAGATGCTCATTCCTATTCCAGAAAATATACCATTTGAAAAAGCAGTTGCCTTACCTTTGCAAGGGCTAACGGCATATCATGTGCTAAAAACAATGGGAAGATTAGAACAGGGCGAAACAGTGCTGATTCATGCTGCAGCTGGTGGTGTTGGATCCTTGGCAGTTCAATTAGCGAAGAAATTTGGAGCAGGCAAGATTATTGCTACTGCTAGTACAGCAGAAAAACTTGAATTTGCAAAGAAAATGGGAGCAGATACCTTAATTAATTACACAGAAGAGGGATGGGAAGAACAAGTTCGTGAAGCAACAGATGGAAATGGAGTAGATGTCGCCTTGGAAATGGTAGGTGGTGACGTGTTTGATAAAACGCTGCGCTGCTTAGCGCCATTTGGAAGATTAGTCATATTCGGTGCAGCAAGCGGGGAGCAATCTTCCATGCATCCGGCTGCTTTGATGAGAAGAAACCAATCTGTAATTGGATTTTTTCTGCCGCAAATAATAAAAAAACAAAAATTATTTCAGGAAAGTTTACACGAGTTACTTGAATTAATGGCAGGCGGGGAATTGGAGTTAACAATTGGCGGCACGTATCCAATAGAAGACGCTGCCCATGTACATTCCGAACTTCAAGGAAGAAAGACGAAGGGTAAACTCGTATTGACTATTTAACAGAATTTATTTGAAAATATGGCCACGATTAGTTATCGTTTATAAGCTGTGAATGACGATTATTTGCTTTCTTCTTTTCACCTGGAGGTCTGCAGCCCGCACACCTCCAGGATTTTTCACAGGGAACACACCATCCGCTCAGTCAGAATGATTGCTTTTTTTATCAAAGCATTTTCAGCTTAGATGAACCATTGCAAACATAGAAGCAAGTACACTTATTATGTAAACGCTATCATTAAATGGAGGGGAAAAGAAATGGAAAAAACGTGGTTAAAAGAGTACCCAGATCATGTAGCGCAAGAGGTGGAAATCCCAGATATCTCTGTACCTGATATGTTGCAAAAAACGGTTGAAAAGTATGGGATGAACAAGGCAATTCATTTCTATGGAAAAGAAATAAACTATGAAGAGCTCGCACAGCAGACAGCCGCATTTGCCTCTGTACTTCAAGATGAAGCAGTTGTAAAAGGAGATCGTGTTGCACTCATGCTCCCGAACTGCCCGCACTATGTTATCAGTTATTACGGCACCCTGATCGCAGGAGGAATTGTTACTCAAGTGAACCCAATGCTTGTCGGGAAAGAACTTGCACATATCTTAACTGACTCTGGAGCAGAAACTATTGTAATTTATGAACCACTTATCCCTGTGTTAGAGAAGATACTTGCGCATACACCAGTGAAGCGGGTGATAACAGTCGACCTTACAGGAAATGAGAATAAAGGTGACGGAATCATTGAGTTTTCCGATTTTCTAAAAAAGGCCAACAAACCACCAAGACCAGTGAAGATTAATCCAGCTGAAGATGTTGCTGTTCTGCAATATACAGGAGGGACGACAGGACGGTCGAAAGGTGCAATGCTTACACATCGGAATATTATCGCTAATGTCGTACAAGTTCATGAATATTTTAAGGATGCAATTGTGCCTGGGAAAGAACGTTATTTGACAGTGATTCCGCTATTTCATGTTTTTGGTATGACTAGCTGCATGAATTTGTCTATTCATTCGGGTGCAATGAGCATCATGTTGCCAAGGTTTGAATTGGAAGAAGTTTTGCAGACAATTAAAGACTTACAGCCAACATCCTTCCCCGGAGTGCCAACAATGTATGTAGCGATTACAAACCATGCCCATGCGGAAGATTACGGAATTGACAGCATCAAGTTATGCAATAGCGGCAGTGCCCCAATGCCATTGGAGCTTATGCGCACATATGAAGCAAAAACGGGTTCGAAGGTTCTAGAAGGATATGGCCTTTCAGAAAGCTCGCCTGTAACCCATTGCAATCCATATTTTTCAAATCGAAAGCCAGGCAGCATCGGAATTGGCATCCCTTCTACAGACTATAAAATTGTTGATTTAGCTGAAGGAAAAGAGGAAATGCCAATCGGCGAACTTGGCGAAATCGTGATTAAGGGTCCGCAAGTAATGAAAGGCTACTGGAATATGCCAGAAGAAACAGAGATTACCCTTCGCGATGGCTGGCTGTATACAGGTGATATTGCTCGAATCGATGAGGATGGATATGTGTATATCGTTGATCGAAAAAAAGATTTGATTATTGCGGGAGGATATAATATCTATCCCCGTGACGTGGAAGAAATACTATATGAGTACCCGGCTGTGATGGAAGCAGTTGTTGTAGGAGTGCCAGACGCATACCGTGGTGAAACGGTAAAAGCGGTTATCGTTTTAAAAGAAGGACAAACGTGTACAGAAGAAGCGTTAATCGCTTATTGTAAAAGAAATCTGGCAGCATACAAAGTGCCGACTATTATTGAATTTAGAAAAGAATTGCCAAAAACAAATGTAGGAAAAATACTGCGAAGAGTGATTCGTGAGGAAAATCTGCAGAAATAGAATACGAGAGCAACTGTTGGAGATAGATAGATTTTAAATAATAGGAGGGCTTTATATGTCAATAGATAGAATTCAAAAAGCAGCAGTAATCGGTGCCGGTTCGATGGGACATCAAATATCCATGCTATGTGCGCTTGGAGGGTTCGAAACATACTTGCAGGATATTGACGAGACTTCGTTAAGGAAAGCGAGAGAACAATTAGAACACCATATGGATAGATGGATAAGTAAAGGAAAACTCACAACAGAAAAAAAAGAAGCAGCTTTCGCGAAACTGCACATGACAACCAGTCTAGAAGAAGCAGCAGAGAATACAGATATTGTCATTGAGGCAGTCCTGGAAAAGTTAGATGTGAAGCAAGAAGTGTTCGCGAAATTAGATAAGCTAGTACCTGCACATACGATTTTAGCTACGAACAGCTCAACGATTGTTAATTCAAAAATCGCAGCCTTTACCTCCAGGCCAGAGAAAGTGCTGAATATGCATTTTTTCTATCCACCACTTGTAATGGATTGTGTTGAGGTCGTGATGAGTGACCAAACATCAAAGGAAACTGCTGAAACAGCAATGGCTTTTTGTGAGCGAATTGGACGTACGGGAGTCCTTTTGGAAAAGGAAATCTATGGATTTATTGCAAATCGTTTATTATTTGCCCTGTCAAAAGAGGCCATGTTCCTATATGAGAATGGCTATGCTGATTTTAAGGAAATTGATTTGATTGCAAAGAAGGCGTTAAGTCATCCGCTTGGACCATTTGAAATTGCGGACTTATCGGGAATCGATGTCGGTTATTATGCAAATATGCAGCTGTTCCAAGAGACAGGTGATCCGAATGATAAACCCGCAAAAATAGTAGAAGAAAAAGTAAAAGCAGGCCATTTAGGCAGGAAAACAGGCAGAGGCTGGTATGAATATACAAAGGAGGGTGCATTATGACAGCGTTTGTTATGTATGAAAAAACAAACAGAACCGCAGTGATTACAATCGATAATCCGCCGTTAAACGTGCTGAGCCGCCAGGTGCAAACAGAGCTTAGAGAAATTATGAAGACATTGAAAAATGACAGTGAAGTAGGCTGTGTTGTTTTAAAAACAGCTGGTTCCAAGGTATTTATTGCAGGAGCGGATATTAAGGAATTTCCGGCAATGATTGGTGATGAAAACATGCATGCCAAAGTGATGGAAATGCATGGATTATTAATGGAAATCGAACAATTAGCCAAACCGACAATTGCGGTTCTCGATGGGCTTACATTAGGCGGTGGCTGTGAACTCGCTTTAGCCTTTGATATACGAATTGCTGAAGAACAAGCGATGATTGGTTTTCCAGAGGTAAAGCTTGGTATTTTCCCTGGAGCCGGCGGGACACAGCGATTGCCACGGCTAGTTGGAAATGCAAAGGCAAAAGAAATGATGTATACAGGCGAACCAATTCCAGCTGAAAAAGCAGAACAAATTGGCCTTGTAAATGATGTCGTGAAAAAAGGAATGGGCTATGAGCGTGCAATGGAGCTTGCCGGTCAAATCGCAGATAAATCAAATCAATCACTTTCACGGATTAAACAAGCAGTGGATGAAGGCACAGAAACAAATTTAGCAGCTGGAATTGATCTGGAAGCAGCATTATTCGAAGAGATTTTTCAAACGAAAGATGCAAAAGAAGGTGTTGAAGCGTTTATTAATAAAAGAATACCAGCATTTACGCATAGCTGATATGACACTCGAAGGGAGGGATTTATTTGAGCAATACGACGAAAGAACTTCGCGGAGGTTCATTTTTAATTAAGCAAACCAGTGCAGCGGCAGCATTCTTTCCAGAGGACCTGACAGATGAGCATGTGATGATTCAAAGAACTGCGAAGCAATTTTTATTGAAAGAAGTCGAACCAAGGAACGGAGAAATTGAAGCACAGCAATTTGATATTGTTGTTGATTTATTGAAGAAGGCGGGGGAAGTCGGTCTTCTGGCACATAGTATTCCAGAGGAATTTGGTGGACTGGGGCTTGATAAAATAAGCAAAGGTGCAGTTGGAGAAGCAATAGGCGGCGGAGGGGCATATAGTGTTGCACATTCTAATCATACATGTATTGCCACTCTTCCAATTACGTATTATGGAACAAAAGCACAAAAGGAAAAATATCTTCCCAAACTGGCGAGTGGAGCGTATTTAGGCGCATATTGTTTAACAGAGCCTGAAGCAGGATCAGACGCAATGGCAGGAAAAACGACTGCTACTTTAAATGAGGAGCAAACACATTATCTGTTAAATGGAACAAAAATTTTCATTACAAATGCACAGTTTGCAGATACATTTATTGTCTATGCCAAGGTGGATGGGGAACATTTCACAGCATTTATAGCGGAAAAAGATTTCCCTGGATTAGAATTAGGACCAGAGGAAAAGAAAATGGGAATAAAAGGATCCTCCACACGATCAGTTATTTTAGAAAACTGTGCAGTTCCTGTTGAAAATCTCCTGGGAGAAGTCGGCCGGGGCCATATCATTGCTTTTACAGTTTTAAATTTAGGACGCTTTAATCTTGGATTTGCTTGTAATGGAGGAGCGAAGCACGCCTTGCAACTGACATTAAACCATATAGCAGAACGGAAACAATTTGGTATGGCAATTTCTGAATTCGGTGTGACCAAGGAAAAAATGGCAAAATTGGCTGCTCGGATTTTTACAGCCGAATCCCTTCTGTATCGAACATCCCATCATATGGAGGAAAAATTAGCCGGTTTGGATATGGAAGAGGACAAAAGAAAAGTAGCGGCAGGTTTATCCGAATACGCGCTAGAATGCGCAATTTGTAAAGTCTATGGTTCGGAGACACTTGATTATGCTGTGGATGAAGGGGTACAGCTGCATGGCGGATCCGGGTTTATCAGTGAATATCGAATCGAACAAATGTATCGCGATTCAAGAATAAATCGGATTTTTGAAGGAACAAATGAAGTCAATCGTCTGCTGATAACAGGTCAATTCTTGAAAAAATCATTAAAAGGTGAACTGCCTTATGAAAATGCTGTTGAAGAAGCATTTTTGCACTTACAGAAACAAGCAGCACCTTCCGTCATGAATATTGCTTCAGACATTCGCGCAGTTTATCTCGTATTGACGGAACTTGCGCAAAGAAAATTCGGAAAAGCACTCGAAAAAAATCAGGAAGTAATGATGAAATTAGCGGATTTAGCAATGGAAGTATATGCATCCGAATCAGTTATATTGCGGGTGGAGAAAAGACTGGCGGCAGGGGATAAGGCTCCATTCATGCGGCTGCTTATGGAAACAGCGTTAGAAGAGTCGCTCAATCGCGTCTTTCTTATTATAAGACAATTGGAACAGGAATTATTAGCAGATGAAGCCGACATGAAAGAACAAATATACAAGCTGTTTCTGACGAAGGAATTTTCCAATGCAATAGAGCGTAATCGAAGCATTGCAGAAACAATTTATGAAAAAAGGGAATATGTCTGTTAAATCTTCTATTGGGAAGCAGCGTATCATATCGAGCCGCCCCATACTCTGATGATGAGTTAAACAATTGCCAGCCCCAATAAAATAATCTTAAAAAATGAAGCAGTTAGATATCAAATCTAACTGCTTTTTCTCAATGGTTCTTCATAATCATTGGAAGGAATAAAGTTTTGCAGGGCCAGGGTTAGCTCAATAATTACAAGAGCAAGAATGACCCATATGCCGATCTGTCCGACTATTACTTGTATACTAGCTATCATTCCATTTGCTGCAGGAATAGAGGCTGTAAATGTATAAAACATCGCAAAGGTAAAAATTCGACTCCATTGGGATACATCATAGACACCAGCCCCATCTCTCCAGCCAAAGCGTCTTACCAACCGGGATAACCGGTAAATCTCGATAGCCTCCACAATGAGAAAAATCATAGCTGTAGCAATCCAAAGAACGAGCAGGCTGCGCTCGTTTGCAATTCCACTTACAATACTTGCCATCCCTGTGATCGACAATGCCCCATGGATGATGCAGTTCGTATTATTCCAATCTTTTTCAATCGACCAGGCACTGCCCAAATATCTTTTTAAAATCAGAAACAGACTAATGCCATAAAAACTAAAACCAGCAGCTAATAAGCCGATTGTAAAGCTAAAATGAACACTTTCAAAAACAGTATGAAATAAAAGAATAAGAGACTGCGTGCTTACGGTTGTCAGCAGCAGGATGCCATGCACGTTTATATTTATTTTCTTTTGAAAAATAACAATAAAGGCTTGCATGCTAATTAAAATATAAAAAAGCCAAAAAGCGGCATTTAGATAAGCTAGTATCTCTGTGAATAACCCAAGCTGTGGAAAATGTTTGGAAATCAAAATACCGCTGATAGAGGAAGCAGCTACCCATGTTCCCATTCCAAATCGATTCACTGGATTGGAGTAGTGCAGCATTGTCCATTTACCTGAGATTGCTGCAAATAGAATTGAAACCCAAAAGCTGAGCCATAAGGCTAAAATGAAAGCTAACAGCAAATGAGCAGCAGCAGTTTTGATAAAATTTATGCCAAGAAAGTGCAGCAATACACCTTGTGTCAGGATTCCCAATGCCATGACAACAGCCATTGTCGATGTCAGAATGAAGACACGCTGCTTGACGATATAACTAATAAAACAACCGCTAAATAAAATAAACAGAATGAGTACCATAAAAATCACCGTTTATTATTATAGCATAAATGAATTGGAAAGCTTGAGACCTTAACTGACATTCTGGAATTCAAAATAATTAATTGAAAGCAGGATAAAAATACTAGGATGTTTTTCCTAAATAAATTTGAATTGTAGTCGATATATAAAATATAAGGTTTAAGAGTTTATATAAAGAATAGTATGAGCAGTTAAAGGGAGTTAAAATAAACTGCTTAATTGAAAACCCATGTGATTTGTTGAACACATTTTGGGCAGAGAAACGAAGGTTGGTGATTAAATTTTTAAATGTATTTTAAAAGAAACAAGACATATGAATTTTACAATGAAAAATTAAAAGGATGAGGTAATAATGAAAAATATATTTAATTTTAAAACAATCAAAACAAAAATGCTTGCAGGATTTTCCGTCGTTATCCTATTAATTATCGGATTAGCAATAGTGAATACGACGGGTTTTACGAAGAACAACAAGGATATGAGTAATATTATAGAAAACCAGCTGCCTATATTGATTGCTGATGAGACAATAAATGCTAAAAGTCTGCAGCGGCTCGTTGCGGTAAGAGGTTATCTATTAACTGGTGATGAGCAGTTTAAAGAAGATTTTAATACGTATACAGAGGAAGCTGCAGGAGCGATTGCAGTTATCAATGAATCAAGTAATTCCGAAGATATGAAAGAGCTCATCGACAAAACGGCAGAATGGAAAGATATTATTTTTAACGAAGTATTTGCAGCGTATGACCAAGGAAATCAGGAGAAAGCATTAGAAACCCTGGAAGAAAAGGCTGTCCCGCTTTCAAATGAAATAACGACAGGTTTTGAAAGAATTGTTGTCGAAAGAGAAGCAGAGATTAATGAAGTTGGCCAAGAAAATATCGCACAAGGTGAAAAAACACTGCAAATCGTATTGATTGTAACAGTTGTGATTATTGTTACTAGTGGTGTTGTGGCAATTGTCGTTTCAAGGTTGATTTCCCGTCCGATTACGAAGGTAATGGACCGGATGAAATTAATCGCAGGCGGCGACTTAGCGAATGAGCCATTGGAAATAACTGCAAGAGATGAAACAGGTCAGCTAACGGTTGCAACAAATGAAATGAATAAAAACATGCAAGAATTACTGAATCAGATTCAAATTGTATCAGAAACCGTATCAAGTCAAAGTGAGGAACTGACACAATCATCCAATGAAGTCATGACTGGTACAGAACAAGTAGCATCAACAATGGAAGAAATTGCAGCAGGAGCTGAGTCACAAGCAAATAACGCAGGTGATCTTTCGGAGAAGATGGGCATTTTCACTGTCAAAATTCAAGAAACCAGCAAAGAAAGTACGACAATGCATGGTTCATCGAATGCTGTACTCGAGTTGACAAACAAAGGTGCAGAAATGATGCATTCATCCGTAGAACAAATGACAAAGATTAATGAAATTGTTAATCAAGCTATTGGAAAAGTAGAAGGACTGGATACACATACTCAGCAAATTTCAGAATTAGTTGAAGTTATTCAAGATATTGCTGATCAAACCAATCTGCTTGCATTGAATGCGGCAATTGAGGCTGCTCGTGCGGGAGAACATGGGAAAGGCTTTGCTGTTGTAGCAGATGAAGTAAGAAAGCTTGCTGAACAATCTTCCAACTCTGTAACAAGTATTACAGATATTGTAGATCGAATTCAAAGTGAATCAGGTATTGTTGTTGGTTCCTTAAAAGATAGCTACCAGGATGTAATCCAAGGTGCAGAACAAATTACAGCGACAGGGGCAACTTTCGAGCGGATTCAGTCAGCAATTAAGTTATCCGTTGAGATGATCGAACAAATTACAAAAAACCTTGCGGAAATTGCTGTGAGCAATGAGGAAATGAATGTTTCCGTCCAGGAGATTGCAGCAATTTCAGAAGAATCTGCAGCAGGAGTCGAAGAAACATCTGCATCTACGCAGCAAACAAGCTCAGCGATGCAGCAGGTTGCAGCGAGTTCAGATGATCTGTCAAAACTTGCAGAGGAATTAAATGATTTAGTAAGACAGTTTAAAATATAAATCGTAAATAGAGTGGTCCATACCTCAAGAAGAGGTATGGGCTATTTTTTGTGAAGAGCCGAATCTTTTATATATCATTTACGGAAAGAGAGAAGTATAGGACAGGTGGATTGCTAAGTAAACTACAGACCTTTTCAGAAAGGAAGTTTGTAAGTTATTTAAATGGGTATAGTCTATCAAGGTTAGTCTGAAATTTTTTATAGGGGGGTTTTACTATCAAGCATCTATTTTACATTTCTATATTTTTCATTGGGTTTCTATTTATTGCAGGAACGGCTTCTGCTGAAAAGAATCACATGGTATTACCAGGGGAAAGTTTATTTCGGATTGCTCAGAACTATCAAGTAGATATAAACACATTAATTGCAGCGAATTCCGAGGTTACTAAGCCAGAAGATATTAAATTTGGACAAACGATAAAGATACCTGATGTAAATGGATTGCCTTTCAAAGTGACAGCATATACAGCAGGCTATGAATCTACGAAAAAACGCCCAGGAGATCCTGGCTATGGAATTACAGCATCGGGAGAAATTGTTCAAGAGAATCACACAATCGCGTGTCCAGAAACATTGCCCTTCGGTACCAAAATACATATTCCAACATTGGAAGAAACATACGTCTGTGAAGACCGTGGAAGTGCAATCACCAACGGCCGTCTGGATATTTATATAGCAGACTTGGAAGAAGCCTTGGAATTTGGGGTACAGAATCTTCAAGTAAACGTCTGGACGTATTAACTCATTGATAGACTATAAATAATAAAAAATAAAAGTAAATGGATCCGTCTTGAGCCATGCCTTCGTATTTAATTGGCTGGGACGGATTTATTTTTATTTAAACAGTGGGGACTGGGATTGTGAAGGTTACTTGTATTACTCAACGCCTGTTTCAACTGGAATCGTATGCTACCTGTCTAATAGAACGTGTGTCATCACCTGTTTTAGCTGGAATCGTATGCTACCTGTCTAATAGCACGTATGTCATCGCCCGCTTCAGCTGGAATCGTATGCTACCTGTCTAATAGCACGTATGTCATCGCCCGCTTCAGCTGGTATCGTATGCTAACTGTCTAATAGAACGTATGTCATCGCCCGTTTCAGGTGGAATCGTATGCTAACTGTCTAATAGAACGTATGTCATCGCCCGCTTCAGCTGGAATCGTATATTAACTGTCTAATAGAACGTATGTTATCGCTCGTTTCAGCTGGAATCATATGTTGACTGTCTAATAGACCACATGTCATCGCCAGCCCAAGCCAGAATCGCGCGCCAATAGTCAATGAGAACACCCCAGCCTTAAACAAAGTATATGCAGTGTACGGAATATCTTCATCACTAAACAATAAACTGCTGTAAAATCTCACGCATTTCTGCAAGCAAGCTATTTACATGCACTATAAATGAAAATCGGCAAAACCCTAAACATAGAAGCATTCTCTGATAAGTGACACCTACCCAGACGAATGATAAAATTAAATTAATTGGGCTTCGTCAATGAAGGAGTGCGGTATCATGAAAGATGATGCAGTAATATCAATTGCGATTCCTCCATTTCCTATTTTTATCGAGGGGAATTTAACGGAATATGATAAAGGGGCTTTACACCCTGAGAGAAGACATTTAGAGTATTTCAATATGATCTTTGTAAAGGAAGGGTCACTGTACATAGGAGAAGAAGGAAACAATTATGTTGTCCGGAAAGATGAAATGCTGGTTCTATTGCCAAACCAGCATCATTATCCAATAAAACCGACAGATGAGATAACGAAATTTTACTGGATTCATTTTTATACAACAGGGAATTATATGCAGAGTGCTCAGGCACAGCAGCTGGAATCAAATATCTCTATTCCTTCTCTGCATTTTCATAATAGTTATCATACAATCCATCTTTCGAAAAAAAGTGCGCTTGTTGATACAAATGAAATCTATAAAAATATTGAAAACTTGTTGGAAGGGACAATAAAAGATAACGCGGAGCTCACATTTTGGGATACACAACAGCAGTTTTTCTTCTTGTTAAATCTATTGGACGGACAAGACCGTGCTAAAGATTCGAGTGTGCTTATTGCTGAAAAGGTAGAGCATTTTATTCGCGAACACTATCGGGAAGATATTACAAATGACATTCTGGTCAAGAAGTTCAATCTGCATGAAAATACGATTGCTAAATATTTAAAGCAATATTATGGATTTACACCAATGGATTACTTGAAGGAATATCGCTTGCAGCAAGCACGAAACTTGCTTGTGAAAACAGATTATCCGATACAGGAAATAGCAGAACTGTGCGGCTATAAATGGGTCCCTTATTTTTCCAGGCTGTTTAAACAAAGATTTGACATCTCCCCGCTTAAATATCGCAAAAGTCATATGGAAACAAAAGAATAATTTTCGCAGCCAGACCAAAAACAAGGCACCTTCGTGATAGGGAGGATGCCTTGTTTTCTTTTATGCATGTCTTTCTTGCAGTTCCTGTTTAATTTTACCTTCATTTTTCTCGTATTTAATATATAAAAACATAATTAGCGCAGCCATCGCAAAGAATATTGCTGGCAGCCAGGTGAAACTGAATTTAATTGCTGCTAATGCTGCTGGCGTTTGCTGGGTGTTTGCGATATATCCTGCACCGTCTAGAATGATGGAAGGAATAAAACTGCCCAGTCCCGAACCTAGCTTAATACAGAATGAAATACCAACAGCGGTTAAGAATCCGCTCGCTCTGATGCCATTTTTCCATTCTCCGTAGTCAACTGTATCAGAAAGCATGGCAAACGGTAAGGTTACTGCGATTCCAGTTCCAAGTGACGCAATAATCCACCCAATAATAATAACGGTTACATTATCACCAGTAAATCCAATAATTAATTGCCCAATGGTGGCTAACGATAATCCGATAATCTGAGTATGCGATTTAATAATGCGCTTCACAATGAAAGGGAGAACCGTAATCGAAACCATCTGGAAAACTACAAGTCCATTTAAAATAGATGCCAGGTTTTTAAATCCAAGATTGTATTCTGCATAGTAGATAACCGTTGATGTTCTTGCGGTATTCGCTACCCAATATAAAATAAATACAGCAACTAAAATCATCCATGGCCAATTTCTTTTCGCAGCCCGAAAACTTTCGCGTATTGAAAGGGAATCCTCTGCTTTTGTTGTGCCAATTTCTTTTGTTCCTTTAAAGGCAAAAAACAAAAGAAAAACAGCAATGACTCCGAAAATCGCAACGGTGATGCTGAATCCTGCTTTTTCGTCACCTTTCCCAAAGAAATCCACTAAAGGAAGTGTTAAAGAAGCAGCAACTAAATAGCCAATCATTCCACCATTACTTCTCCACGAGTTTAATTTAACCCGCTCATTGGAATCATAAGTTAAGTTAGGGAGCGCAGAGGACATGGAAGCACTAATTCCTGTATAAATGATACCTGCGAGAATATATGTAACTAAAGCATACATATTTTTCGCCCCAACAGAAATATCCGGTGCCTGGAATGCGAGGAAAACAGCTATACCAAAAGGAACTGCAAGCCATAACCAGTATGGTCGGCTTTGTCCCCATTTGGTGTGTGTATGATCAATAATAATTCCCCAGATAGGTGCATCCAATGCATCAACAAACCGTGCAACAAGTAAAATAAAACCTGCTGCTGCGACGGATATGCCTAACACATCTGTATAGAAATACATAATAAAACTGGTCAATGTAACGTATAGCAAATTCCCGGCGGTATCGGTGCTTGCATAAGACAAAACTCGTTTTAATGGCATTTTTTCGTGTCCTGGATTTTGCTCTGTGTTAAGCTCTTGCTTTAATGGTTCCATTGTATCCCTCTTTCCTGTTCGTTAACTTTGATAAAACGTCCGTCCGCATAAAGTATTTCATTTATAATTTCGCCACGCTCTGAAATAAAATGTGCATCCGCATCATAAAAATGATACTCAGAAGGATAGGGTGCATAGCTATGAATCAACAGCCCTTTATCTGTCTGTTCAATAGACCCATTGATTACTTTTATCTCGTTATCTTCCTCATATAAGAATGTCTTTTTCCCGAATCCATCAAGATATGCTACAAGTTCTTCACCCATATCCCAATCAGAGGTTTCTTCTTCTTTATTGAAGAGCTTGGCAAAGATTCCGCCGTCCCGATAAAATGTCGATTGTCCAAAGCGATTCCGTGATAAATCAGGGCGATTAAGATGTGGACCTGCTATACTGTAGGTAGATGCAGCTTCTCCTTTGCTTAATCGTTTATCTATCGCTCTTGCATTTGGGTCATAGCAATATAAAATACCGACTGTAGCGCGATATGCTGCTTTCAGGTAGCGCGCATCATGCAGTGCTTCATATGCTTTCAGTGTTCCTGCTGCAGTCAGCCCGCCCCATAGAGAGTGAACCATATAGGAAAGTGCTTCCCACCAGCGATCTGGATTTTGTGCACGGAAATCATTCGAAAACCCGATATTGGCAATTAATAATTCACCATATCGTTTCGCTGCTTCCTGACGATCCGAACTTGCGAGTGCACCAGCGGCAGGACCAAATCCCGCATTATCATAGAAATGTTCTGTAACAGCTGCTTTGTAGGAAACACTGTCTGTGGCAACTGTTTCTGCAATGCTTGTCCATAATTCATTCATTTCTATATATTTTTCATGGAGACCACGTTCTTTCAAGTCTTTTAATAAATCATTGATATATAAGAAATAGGTACCAAGCATTTGGGCTTCTTCCTTTCCGCGTTCTGTTTCATGCAAATCAGGATTTACACGTAAACAAAAGACGTCCGCTGCCCATTCCAAATACGTGTTTGCAGAGTTGTATTGTAAAGTTTCATCATCAAATTGTGATAGAAGATAGAAAACATGTCCAATATATTCAAAATCCATGCAGCGGTAAAAATCACCATAAAGGTCTGCTGGTTTTGTGAAATCTCCATCCACAAACCATTTTGGACGAATATAGTTCACACAGCTTTCTTCAACTTTTTCTACCTCCGTCTTGTTCGTCTTTTCCAGCAGATTCTTTTTCAGAACAAAACTGAGTTTTCCCAGTGATTCGCCTTGATTCGAAACAGGAAAGTAAGAATAAGGGATTTCTGAATCTGCCCCTTGATAAAGCACTTTGCTGATATAGTCTGCACGATCTGCCAGTATGCGTTGAATTGGCTCCATCACATTCAGGATGAAACAATCAACTTTACCATTACTTAGTTTCACACAAAGCTTATGCTCACCAGGTTCTGTAAAAACTAAAGTTCCTGCGTAAACGCTGCCATTTTTTTGAATCTTTTGCTTAATATTTTCCGAATTTACTGTTTCACTTTGATCCTTAGATTCGACCCATGCATCGATTAGAGAGTTGTCAGAAGCTAAGCTGACAGAGAAATGATAGGGTCTTTCAACAATTGCGAGTGGATCTGCATCGTAAACGGGGTGGCCATAACTTTTACCAGTTTGATAGAAATTATCTAGATTGCTAAACTCCTCGAAGGCAAACTGCCATTCTTTCATTTCATTCGCTTTCAAAGAAAACCTGTCTTTTGAATAAATCCAATCGGAATTTTCAAACCCAGCAGGGTAGCCGCCAGCAAATACAAGTTGATGAAATAAAAGCCCATCAAGTGATGGTGAAACGTTTTCAAAAAAGCGATTTTCGTAATCACAATATGTACCAATTGATTTTGTTTCACCTTTAACCTGGTAGACCCCAAGATGTGGTGCCTCATTACTTCTTCTTACACATGCAAGCTTCGTAAAGTCTTTAGAAATCGAAGGGAAAACGGCTGCAGATTGTTTTGTCTGCATCGGTAAATCATTGATGCGGTACATAACATAAGCAAAAGAAGCCCAAACCGTAAAATCAGAAACATCAAGCGCTTGATTTGTTCGGTTTTTTAATTGAATTGTCCAATAGAAGGCATCCGCTGACTGACTTAAGTCATAAATAAATCGCACTTGGATGTCCTCAAATAAATAAGTTACAGTTGCCACATGATTGGAAAAACTGACATCTGCTTCAATTACACGGCTATTGTACGTTTTAGCTTGAACAGTTAGGGAAAAGCTACCAAATAACTTATCTGTCGCATCATAGTCTGCTTGATTAAGATAATCTGTATCGATCATCCAATTCATTTGGCTGGGATCATTTTTAAAAATTAATTTTGATATATTTCCACTTGGAAATAGTTCCACACGAAATTTATTATTTTCCATTAGTAAACCCCTTTCTATAATAAAGCTGTATTCCTCTCTTACAGGAATAGAAAAGCACAGAACAGCTAAGTAATGCGCTGACAGTAATCGCTTACACTGATTATATTCGAATGAATCATGGAATGAAATAAACGATTTCAAGGGATTTTTATACTATTTCACTCGGTGATAAGGTGAAAGGAGATATGGACAGGGAGGTAAGAAAAAGCTGGGACAGAGGTTGTGGCCCTTGTCCCAGCTTCTATCCAACGTTGTAATATCTCGTTTGTTCCGTCTGATTCTGATATTTGGGATCTGGAACAAGTGAAAAGAGAATGAAAGCAATCAGTAAGATGCGATTGCCTATTGCTGTCATCTCCAGTTCGGGAAATAAAGCAGCAATAACAAAAGGATATAAGAAGAAAACAATCGTTAATGTCATGAAGTGACTTGCCGTCCCAGCAACTCTTTTTTCAAATTCTCTTTTGGTTCTTCGGCTTCTCGAGAAGAAGCGCAGGAATCTTGCGAGAGATTTAAAAATCCCAGCTATCCGAGTCTTTACAAGGAATCTGCTGTTAATAAGAAATACAAACATATAAAGAATGCCATATGCAAATGAAAACTTCAGCAGTCCCTGATTTTGTTCTGACAGGAAATGAACAGCTTCGCCATTGGCAAAGAACTGTGGTTCGCTATGTAAGTAAGGGTGAATAAATATGATAAGGCCTGCCCCCAAGCTAAACATCAACGTAAAAAAGATAATGAACAATACATTTAAAACAACATACAGTGATTTTCCTAAAACTTTAAACAGCATGGTAAGTAATGCAGAACGCCTGACAACCGCAGCCCCAATTGCAATCAGAATAATAATCAGAAAAAAAATACCGTAATTTATGAGTGCTTCAAGCAATTTTCTCCCTCCTTGTATAAGTCATTATAAACGGAAACGAGTAAATCGAAAAGATGACAAAGGTTTATAGGCAAAAGGAATTATTAGATGTGGAAAAAATAAGCTTTATTTCAAGCATGTTTTCTCAGCAATTCTCAAATACTTATAAAAGGGTGATATTTCATAACTTCTCCTCAATCGCTGTTGCTATAAAAAATTAATACTGTAATTGTGATTGAGTTTAGAACCTCAAACAGTGGGTTATAACTGCTTTGTCTATTCTTTAAATGAAACATTTGTTCTTATTTTGTTTTCGTGTTATGATTTAACTGTTAGTTAATACAGAAACTTCAGATTAAATACCTCACAAGACTGTCCGCCTAGAAGAAATTATCCCAATTTGTTTTTAGTGCTTTTTATTATTTTATTATGTATTTAAAAGTATTTGGCACGTTCGAAAACGCAGTTTGAACTATTTTAAGAATGAGCAAATATTATAAGGGGATGTGTTAAGATGAATGCAAGCTTTCAGATAATGGAGGATGGGTTAAATTATACAGTGGCAACAAGAGTATTAGAGGGGATGAATAAGTATAAACGTGATAAAGAACAAGGCAAGTCACGAATACTTAAACGCGTGAAACTCGAAAGATTGATGGACTTAAAAATTGATTATGCTTTTAAACAATTATTTGGAAGTGAAAAGAACAAGGAAATTACCGTTGTATTTCTTAATGCATTTCTGGCAAAAACGGGACGGAAACCGATTAAGGATATTTTATATATGAATATAGAGGACGCGGCAGAATATAAGGGTGATAAACAGGCGAGATTGGATTTGGCAGTTACTACACTTGAAAACGAAACAATTAATGTTGAAATTCAGTTCACTAATAAATATAATATGGTAAAACGTTCGATATATTATTGGGCGGGTCTATACCGCTCCCCTTTGAAAAGGGGCAAAAGTTACTCAGAGTTACAGCCAGTTATTGCTATAAATATTATGAACTTTAATCTGTTTGACAAAACGAAGCCATTTCATACTAGATATCATTTACATGAGGATGTAGAAAAGTTTAAGTTAACCGATGTCATGGAATTTCATTTTGTTGAAATGCCAAAATTAATGCAAGCTTGGAGGGTTGGAAAGCTCAATCCATGGGATGATGTTCTGGCCAGATGGTTATTGCTGCTTGGTATGGTAGATCATAAAAACGATAAAGTCTATAACGATATTTATCAAGAATTGGAGGAAATTGCTATGAAAGACGAATCATTGCGTGATGCTTTTCAAAGCTGGGAAGAACTGAGTATGACACAAAAGGAATATCTTGCCTATGAATCACGGTTGAAGTTTATTAATGATGAAATTGCAGCAGAGCGGGAGGCGGAACTTCGCCTAAAAGCAGGAATTGAGAAGGGAATAGCAGAGGGGCTAGAGAAAGGCTTAGAAAAGGGCATAGAACAAGGCATAGAACAGGGTATGGAGCAAGGTATAGTACAAGGTATAGTACAAGGTATAGAACAGGGTATAGAGAAGGGAAAAGAACAAGGAAAAGAAAATGCAAAAGAGGAAATTGCCCGGCGACTGCTCAAACTGGGGATGGAAACAGATTTAGTTGCAAAGTCTGTGGAACTGCCCTTGGTCAAAGTGGAGGAAATCCAATTTTTAGACTCGGATAAGCAATGAATTATATAAACAATCACAGTTGGCAATCAGCCCTTAAGATATAAAAAAAATGTATCTTAAGGGCTGATTTTTTTATAAAAAGATTACTAAATATGAGCATCCCCTGGGCATGGTAAATTCATAGTTTCCACATTTATTTATCTATTTACCAAAAAACACCCCTAATCCCCGACTCTTTTCGATTATAGAAGGGAAGGGAGGGAAATTCCATGAAGAAAAAGATAATGACCGTTGATGAAGTCGCAGCATATTTCGGTTTGCATAAAGATACGATTTATGACCTTGTAAAAGAGAATAAACTGCCACATATCAGACTTGGCGGAAGGATATTTTTTCTCGAAGATGTTCTGGAAAATGGATGATGGACAATATGGCGAATCGCTAAATTGAACAGAAGAAAGTATCATTCCCTGTATCTGTTAAATAATGTGACCTAGTCGGGGAATGATTCACTTTCTCAAAAGGAGCAACCTGCCCATAGACGCAAGGTGCTTCATCCAGCAAAGCGGACAGCTTTGAATGATAACAAGAGAAACGGACTCTAGAGGTTCTTTGCTTGCATTCAAAAGATGCAGCAAAGAACTTTTTTTGTTATCAAGAATTAAAACAATTGAAAGGATGATGAAAATGAATGCAATGGGATTTATTCGCGGGTATCTGTCAAAGAACTGCAGCAATGAGGATTTTATGATTTTAGTTGGTGAAGGGATAGAGCAGCAGCTTAAAGAATGGGATGAAGCTTATGAAGTGAATATCATGAAGTTCAAGGATTATGTTTTTGTAGTGAAGAATGGAGCAACCTGCTATGAAGTATTTATATCAGAAAGTTTGCTTGCAGAATTGCAAGAACAAAGCCCATTTTCACTCGATCAGAAAATTTGGCTGGATCTGGAAGGACAAGGACTGGAAATCGTAATGGGCTATGGAGATTATTTGATGAAAGTATTGGGAAGAGAGTAAAGGTTTAAAACCTGGATTTGGCTTAATCCGACTATCGCTGCTGTTAATAACATTTCGTCATGCAGCGAGAATATCCAGGTATTCAACCCATCTTGTTCTCTAAAGAAGGCCATAGTTTCATTGATAAAATAGCTCTGTTTTAACTTCAAAAAAGACGCCTATCCTTTTCAGGAAAGCGCCCATTAAAGAAAATCTATTTAGTATGAATCAATAAAGTATTTTATCCGGCTTAGATTGAAACATCAACTGTTAAAAACTCAGGCAGCTGTTTTTCACGCTTGTCGAGCATAATCTGTTCTGGATTAATACCTTGCTCAAGCAGAACTTCAATGTTATCTTTCAGGAATTCGTCACTGCCGACAACATAAAAGAGTCCATCCTTATCTGCTGCAAGATTTTTCACTTCTTCATAGTATGTTTTACGGTTATCAACAAATTGCGATATGAACTTCTTGTCAGTTGCAGTTTTAAAAATATCAGTGAATAAGAAATCTCTTGAAGAATCAATGTTCAGGGAATGCATTTGATTGACATTGTCTGCACGTTCAAAATAATCAAGTACAAGCGGTCTGAATGTTGCAAGGCCAACACCTGAAGACAACAGGTAAACATTTTTGTCTTCTCTTCTAAGCGGCACATTCGAATGAATCTTAAATATTGCAACTTCATTACCAACTTCAAGTGTTCTTAAAATCGTTTTAAATTCAGAACACTGCTCTTTGATGCGTGTAGTGATACCGATTGAATCCTCGTGCGTCAAAGTGGAGATTGACATATGACGAATCAGGCTTCGGTTCGGTTTATCACCGGCATTAAAGCCTTCCAGTGCCAAGTGAATGTGTGCACCTTCTTCCCATGTAAGGCCTTCCGGTCGGTCGACAAGGTATGTTTTAACCTCTGGTGTTTCTTCAATAATCTTATTTATTTTAGACCAGTATATTTGCATAACGGATCCCCCTTATTGGCTTCTAAATCATATTGTTTAATATACAATAAATGATAACAATTCTCAATTAAAATGCTCAATGCCTAAATAAAATATCATTTCTCATAAACGAACAAACACATTTATTTAAATCAGATAAATATAAACAGCGAATCCAATTACACCCAATAATATCAGTGCAGCACTTTTTATAAAATCTGTTTTTCCTTTTTTCCAACTCACTAAGCTTGTAGTAAACCAGCTGATAAGCACAAGTGTAGCTCCAAGATGTTGAATTAATTTTACTGTTAAAATCATACCAGATAAGAACATCAGCATGCCTATAACAGGAAAACCTAAACCGAAAAGAACAGAAGGACGCTTTAACTGGCGTTTGAATTCTTCCTGTTCTTTTTTATTCATTTTAAGATAAATATTTATCAAAAAGATAATTGGAATAAACCATATTGCGATTAAAAATAAAATCCGAATAAACCCCATATGTACACATCCTTTCTATGGCTGTAATTTCGATTATTTATTGAGCAGGAGACTGCTGAATGGAGAAGGTCCATATGCAAACTAATTACCCCTCAAGTTCTTTCCACTGCTTAGAACAATAATCAAAAAACTTTATGTTTTTTT